>NZ_JBFAHW010000066.1:0-58231 GCF_040654355.1 Streptomyces sp. NPDC050704
CCCGCTGGACATTGACCACTTCGCCCGTGGCACCGGTCACCGCGCCGCCGAGGCCCTCCGCGGTCCTGCCGGAACCGGTCGCCGTCCCGGCGGGGTCGGCCGGCGCGCTGTTGGGGGTGGCCGCCGCGTGCTGGGCGCGGACCACCGCGCCGTCGGTACCGCCGCCCGTGGCGTCAGGTCCGGTGGTCGTGCTGGCGTGTCCGTGCGTGGCGCCGCTGGGGCCGGTCGTCGCCCGTTGGACGTTGGCCGTCGCGCCGCCGGAGTGGGGCGGTGTGGCGGCAGGGCCGGTGGCGGTCGTTCCGGAGCCGCCTGTCACCACCCTGGTGACGGTCGCCGCGTCGCCGGGAACGGACGGCGTGCCGACGGGGGCATCGCTCGCCGTACTGGCGGCGGGAGTTGCCGCCCCGGGACCGACGCCGGTGCCCGTCGTTCGGTTGCCGGTGTGGGATGTCGTGCTGGTGGGACCAGTTGTCCTGTCGGCAGGGTCGGCCGCCGATCCTCCTGGGCGAGTTGTCCGGCTGCTGCTGTCGGTCGCCGGCGGGACGGAGCCGGGTGCCGGGCTGCCGGGACCGGTCGCGGTATCAGCGGATCCGGTTGAGGTTGCGTCAGGCGTAGCAACCGCCTTGCCGCCGGAACTGCTCGTCGCCCGTTGGACGTTGACCACCGCGCCACTGGAGCCGGTTGCCGCACCGCCACCGGACACCGGACTGCCGGGACCGGTCAGAGCCGGGGTGCCGGAGGGAGCCGGTGCGTCGGCCGCACCCCGAGGGGTTCGCTCGACGGCGCCGATCGCGCCCGGCGTCCCGGCGGCACCCGGAGCTTCGCGTCGTGCCACCGGCAGCGCCCGCCGCCGCATGGCAGACGTGGCAGGCGCCTCGGTCAACGGGCTCGGGGGGTGATGGGGCCGCGGCTGTACGGGAGTCACCCGGGGGCCCGCCGGGCGGGATGCCGTGACCGGATCGTACGCACGCTGCACCGGTGGCGCGTCGCCGCGCGTGTTGCCCGGGGCGTCGGCCATCACCGGCAGCGTGCGCGAAGGGGGTTCGAGTCCGGAGACGGGCCTCACCGACGTGGTGAGCGCGTTCCTGACCAGCCCGCCCGGTGCCCCGTCGAGGACGGCGTGGGACAGGCTCCCGGTGAGGGAGGGGTTCTGCCAGGTGCTCAGCCGCCTGCCGAACCCGGAGTCCGCGACACCGGTCCGCCCGTCAGCAGCCCTCTGTATCGGCGGCAACCCCGACCAGCCTGCCACCACAGCCGGCCCGGTCCCCGAAGCCGTACCCGCGCCCGTACCCATATGGCCCGTATGAGAAGAACTGCCGCTTCCGGACGACGAGTTCACCTCATGGGCCAGGGCCGCCCCAGGGGCCGGGTTCGTCCCGGCAACCGAGTCAGCCTCCGGCCCGCGACGCCCGGCGGACGGCGCCGAACCGCCCCTCAGCCGGTCGAAGAATCCCACCCCTCAGTCCTCCGCCCCGCCCCGGGTCACCAGGGACGCGATCTGTTCCGTGTAACGGCGGCGATCCCGGTGTTCGAGGTCCAGGATCTCCTCCAGGCTCCAGTGGAAGTGGTAGGCGACGTACGCGATCTCCTCGTGCAGCCGGTCGGTCGCGTACGTCACGATTCCCCCAGGCGGCTCCCGCCGAGTTCGACCTCGAAGGGCTCCGAGCAGTGGGGGCACTCCACGGCGGCGCGGGTGTGGCCCTCGGCGTTGACCTGACGGTAGAAGTCCTGCAGGAACGCGAGGTCGGAGGCGAACATGTTCTCCACCACCCCGTCGTGCACCATCGCCAGCGTGCCGAGCCGGGTGATGACCCGGCCCAGCAGCACCACGGACAGATACGCGGGGTTCTCCTGGACGCGGACGTCCCGCAGCGGGATCAGCTCGTCCCGGGCCGTGGCGAGGCGCATCACGCCGTCGCGGTGGACGGTTCCCGCGTCGTCGACGTATCCGCGCGGCAGCTCGAAGGGGAACTCCGTCCGCAGCTGATGCGCCACCGGCGCGGGGGCCGGGGCAGGAGGGGGTGCGGGCGCCGGAGCCGGAGCAGCCGTCTGCTCCGCTCCCGCTCCCGGTCCGGTCCCCGCTCCCGGCGCCGGTACGTCCACGACCGAGCCGGCGCCCGCCCTGGCAGCAGTACGCCGCATTACTCGATGACCAGTTCTTCGAAGACGATGGTCACGGTCTCGGTGAGCGCGGTGGCCTCGCCGGCCTTCAGGGCGCTGGCGTCGATCTTGCTGCACCAGGCGTTGCGCATGTTGTACCGCTTCACCGGATTGTTCTGGTAGTCCATCATGATGATCGAGGCGTTCTTGCGGGCCGTGCTCATCTGGCCGGTGATCGAGTCGTTGATCCACGTCGTGAACGCCGGGGACTGGGTCATTCCGCGCACCACGGTGCACTGCCCGTCCTTCTGCACGCCCGGCATGAGACTGACCTCGGGCCTGCCCTGCGCGGAGTTCGACAGGTGCTTGATGACGTCCTGTTCGATGCTGAGGCCGTTGACCTCGGCAAGGTACTCGACCATCACGCCGTCGATCTGGAGACCGAAATTATGTGAAGTGAGGGCGTCACCCGGGTTGAGACTCATCTGTTCTCTGTCCTTCTGAGGGTTCTTGTCGATGACCTACGTCGATGGCCTGCGAGGAGGCGTGCGACGGCTGGGGCGCAAGCGCGCGGCCTACTCCTCCAGCTCTCCGCTGCCGCTGGAGAACTGGGCCAGCCGGAAGATCACGAACTCGGCGGGCTTGACAGGGGCGATGCCGATCTCACTGATCACCCGCCCGATGTCGACCGACTCCGGGGTGTTGGTCTCCTCGTCGCACTTGACGTAGAACGCCTCCTCCGGCCGCTGGCCGAAGAGGGCGCCGCTGCGCCACTCGTTGACGAGGAACGCCGAGACGTTGCGCCGGATCCGGGCCCACAGGTTGTGGTCGTTCGGCTCGAACACCACCCACTGGGTGCCGAGCAGGATCGACTCCTCCAGGTAGTTGAAGTACCGGCGGACGTTGAGGTAGCGCCAGGCCGGGTCGGAGGACATGGTGCGGGCGCCCCAGACGCGGATGCCGCGGCCCGGGAAGGCGCGGATGCAGTTGACGCCGATGGGGTTGAGCAGGTCCTGCTCACCGCGGGTGATCTGGAGCTCCAGGTCCACCGCGCCGCGTACGACCTCGTTGGCCGGCGCCTTGTGCACACCGCGCTCGAAGTCGTTGCGGGCCCAGATGCCGGCGACGTGGCCGCTCGGCGGGATCACGCGGGACTGGCCGGTCGCCGGATCGAAGACCTTGATCCAGGGGTAGTACAGGGCCGCGTACTTGGAGTCGTAGCCCGCGGTCTCCTGGCGCCAGACCCGGACCTGACGGGCGTTCAGGCCGGGCGGTGGGTCGATGACGGCGACCCGGTCGCCCATCAGCTCGCAGTGCGCGATCAGACCGAGCTGGACCGCCTTCACGGCCTCCAGGTCGATCGCGCCGCGCTGGTAGGCGGCCATCAGGTCGGGGACGGCGACCATGGAGATCTCGTCCACGGCCTCCAGGCCGCCGAAGCCGGTGCGGTCGGCGGAGTCGCCGAGGTACTGGGCCGGGCCGGGGTGGGAGTCGCCCGCCCCGGAGGGGACGGCGGGGGCGGCGGCCGCGGGGGCCGCCAGCGCCACGGTCTGGTTCTCGGGCCGCGCCAGCTGCGCGGCGGGCGCCGACTCCTGCACGGTGATGAGCTTGGAGCGCTCCTTCACCTGTGTGACGACGTAGTTGCGGCCGCCCTTCTTGGCGGTCACGTCGAAGGTCTCGACAGGCTTGTTCCCGTCCTTGACGATCAGCTTGAAGCGCTCGGGGGGACCCTCACCCTCGGCGTCGGCCACCTCGACGCTGAGCGAGCCGCTCGCGACGGCGGTCACGCTGAAGGTGCCGAGCTGCTTCGGCTCGCCCGCCGGGAGCGCGGCCTGGCCCGCGGAGCCGCTGACGGCGGCCGGGGCACCGTTCCCCGACGCGCCTTCGGCCGTGCCGCCGACCCGTACGACGTACGCGGCACTGCCGCCGTTGTTGAAGAACCCGTACACGGAGTGCGCGAGGTAGTAACCGTCGGTGAAGTCACCAAAGGCCGCGACGTACTGGGACCAGTTGGTCACCAGGGTCGGCTCGTTCAGCGGGCCGGTCGGCGCGAGCCCGACGAAGGCCGCCACCGACGTACCCACTCCCTCGATGGGACGCGAGCCGCTGGCCACCTCCTCGACGTATACGCCGGGTGACAGGTAGGACGGCATGCTCTGCTCTCCTCGGGGTGCGAGATAGGTCTTCTCTCACTCTCACGCGCGAAGCGCGGCCGCTGAAACGGCCTTCGGGACCTGTTCGGGGGCAGAGCTGTTGCCCGGACGGGCAGGCCGTCGCCGGGACCTGCCCGCGGAGCCGTGCGCGCTGCCCGGGAGTCTGCCCCCCAGGTCCTCCACGCGCACGACACGTGCACGCAAGGCTGGTGGACCAGCTGTGAGGGGAGTGCCGTGCGCGCAAAGGAAGAACGCACCGACAAGGTCGGCGGTCGGGACAATGCCCGTTCGACCGCGCCTCCGCGCACACTCGCCGGCCGGCTCCTGTCGCTGCAGCGCGCCGCGGGCAACGCGGCCGTGGCACGGGCCGTCGAAGAGCAGCGCCATGAGCACGGCCCGGACTGCGGCCACGGCCCGGCGGTCCAGCGTTCCGCGGTGCACCAGGTGCTGCGTTCCGCCGGTCGGCCGCTGGACACGCCGCTGAGGACCGAGATGGAGAGCCGGTTCGGCGGCGTCGACTTCAGCGGCGTACGCGTCCACACGGACACGGTCGCCCAGCGGTCCGCCGCGGAGATCGGCGCGAGGGCGTACACCTCCGGCAGCCATGTGGTGCTCGGCTCGGGCGGTACGGACAAGCACACCCTCGCCCACGAACTGACGCACGTCCTCCAGCAGAGCCGAGGGCCCGTCCCGGGCACCGACAACGGCAGCGGTCTACGGGTCAGCGACCCCGGCGACCACGCGGAACGGGAGGCGGAGTCCAACGCCCGGAGGGTCATGTCGGCCCCTGTGCAGCGCATGGCGGCGGACGAGCCGTCGGCCGGCGCCTCGGAACCGTTCGTCGGTGACCACGTGCAGCGGGCCTACGTCGGCTATCCGTACGTGCAGTACGGCAGCCTGTACCAGGGCGCGGGAACCTACATGAGGGCGGAACTGCACCCCGGACAGATCCCCAGGGGATCGTCCCCGCGCGTGAAGCCGTCGTGGTGGCCGACGGGCAACGGCGCCACCGCGCGGTGGTTCTCGAGCTACATGGTTCAGGGACACCTGCTCAACGACAACGTCGGCGGTCCCGGAACCATCATGGACAACCTCACCCCGCTGACCAAGACCGGCAACGGCCGCCACCACAACATGGCCGAGTACAACGTCAAGAAGGAAATCGCCAACGGCAACATCGTCGAGTACGAGGTGCGTGCGGTCTACGGCCAGGTGTCCGGAGCGGCGCTCGGCGCGACCGGTTCCGTCGCGGCGGACATCGACGCCTACTACTCGACGAGGATCCCGGAGCGACTGGAAGCGGAAACCACCGTGTACGACACACAAGGCAGGTACCTCTACGGCGAGTCGTGGATCATCCACAACGAGAAGCACTGATCACGGACATGAGTCTCTGGACTTCCCTGGAGCCCGCCTCCGCGACGGTGGACCCAGGTGGCAGTACAACCGTGCGGCTGCGGCTGCGCAACACCGGTGACGTCGTCGACGAGTACCGCTTCGAACCGGTCGGCGACATCGCACCCTGGACGACGGTCGAACCGCAGACACTGCGGCTCTATCCCGGCACCACGGGCACGGTGGACCTCACCTTCGCACCGCCGCGCACTCCCGACGCGACCGCCGGACCGAACCCGTACGCAATCCGCATCACCCCGACCGAACACCCCGAGGCGGTCACCGTCCCCGAGGGCAACCTGACCATCACCCCCTTCACGGAAGTACGCGCGGAACTCGTCCCACCCACCGTCAAAGGCCGGTTCCGGGGACGGCCCAAACTCGCCGTCGACAACCTCGGCAACACAAAAGTCACCGCCTCCGTCGGTGGCAGCGACAACGGCGACCAACTCTCGTACGACATCCACCCGAGCAACATCCAGATCGAGCCCGGCCGCGCCGCCTTCGTGAAGACGACGCTGAAGCCGCGCCAGATCATCTGGTTCGGCTCCAAGGAGGAGCGGCCGTACACGCTCGCCGTCCAGCGCTCGGGCGTCACACCGCTCGATGTCGAGGGGACGTATGTGCAGCGCGGGTTCCTACCCCGCTGGCTCGCCACCTTCCTCGGCATCCTCATGGCCCTCGCCATCACCTTCGTCATGCTCTGGATCGCCTACAAACCCAAAGTCAACAGCGCCGCCACCGAGAAGCTCCAAGAAGCCGGCGTCAGCACACTGCCGCCCTCGGCCTCGCCGGAACCGGTGGCCCCCTCGGCACCACCATCGGCCTCGGAACCGGTCCCTTCCGCCCCGGCGGACAACGGCGGGGGCGGCGGAGCGCCCGCACCCGCGCCGACCAAGGAGAAGCCCAAGAGCGTGCTGCCCGCGAAGGGCATCGTCCTCCAGAACCTGTCCACCAAGCTCTGTGCCGACCTCCCCGGCGAGGGCAAGGGCAAGAAGGACGGCCGGGTCCAGCAGTTCCCCTGCAAGCAGACCGCCGACGACAACCAGCTCTGGAACCTGGAGGTGCAGGTCGAGAAGGGCGGGCCCGGCGGTACCCATCTCTTCCAGATCCGCAACGCCAAGGACCAGCTGTGCATGGACCTGCCGAACTACGGGGCGAATCCCATCAGGACGGAAGTCACGGAGTTCACCTGTGACGGCACGGTCGAGGACAACCAGCTGTGGTGGCTCACCAAGCAGGAGAGTGGCGGCTACTGGATCCGCAACTTCGCGAGCAACGGCAAGTGTCTCGAAGTCGCGGGCAGCAACGACGTCCGTGCGGAAGTAACCCTGATGATCTTCGACTGCACCAACGTCGAAGACCAGGAGTGGCGGATCATTCAACCCTCGAAGGACTGAACGTGAGTCTCTGGACTTCCCTGGAGCCCGCCTCCGCGACGGTGGACCCAGGTGGCAGTACAACCGTGCGGCTGCGGCTGCGCAACACCGGTGACGTCGTCGACGAGTACCGCTTCGAACCGGTCGGCGACATCGCACCGTGGACGACGGTCGAACCGCAGACGCTGCGGCTCTATCCCGGCACCACGGGCACGGTGGACCTGACGTTCGCCCCGCCGCGCACGCCGGACGCGACCGCCGGACCGAACCCGTACGCGATCCGGATCACCCCGACCGAGCACCCGGAGGCGGTCACCGTCCCCGAGGGCAACCTGACCATCACGCCTTTCACGGAAGTACGGGCGGAGCTGGTTCCGCCGACGGTGAAGGGCCGGTTCCGGGGGCGACCCAAACTCGCCGTCGACAACCTCGGCAACACCAAGGTCACCGCCTCGGTCGGCGGCAGCGACAACGGCGACCAGCTCTCGTACGACATCCACCCGAGCAACATCCAGATCGAGCCCGGCCGCGCCGCCTTCGTCAAGACGACGCTGAAGCCGCGCCAGATCATCTGGTTCGGGTCCAAGGAAGAGCGGCCCTACACCCTCGCCGTCCAGCGCTCGGGCGTCACACCGCTCGACGTCGAAGGGACGTACGTGCAGCGCGGGTTCCTGCCCCGCTGGCTCGCCACCTTCCTCGGCATCCTCATGGCCCTCGCCATCACCTTCGTCATGCTCTGGATCGCCTACAAACCCAAAGTCAACAGCGCCGCCACCGAGAAACTCCAGGAAGCCGGCGTCAGCACAGTGCCGCCGAGCCCTTCGGCGTCGCCTCCGCCGCCGCCTTCCGCCGCCGTCACGACACCCCCGCCTCCGGTGCAGACGCCGGCTGCCGGGGGCGGGGGCGGCGGCGGGGGCGACGCGGGAGGCGGTTCCGAGGAGAAGGAGCCGAAGCCTCAGGTGAAGACCGCGGCGACCGCCGTCCAGCGGCTGGCCGCGCAGGACCCGGGCGGGCGCCACATCTGCTACCGGGCCTTTGTGACGGGCACGGGCTGGACGGACGCGGTGTGCGACGGCGAGACGGCCGGCACGGTGGGCAAGAACAAACCGATCAGGGCCCTCAACGTCGCGGTGTCCGGCACCAAGGGCACGGGCAGCGCCGCCTTCGTCCACTTCCCCGGGTCGACCGACGGCAAGGGCCACTACAACGGTGAGCCGTGGTCGTTCGCGCCCGACGGCATCGACAACTACTTCGGCGATTCCAAGAAGGGCTCCCCCAACCTGCTGGGCTTCACCATCAACGTCGACGACGGCGGCGGCCCGGTCTGCCAGACGACCCATGTCCGCAACGAAGGCTGGCACGGCATGGGCTGCGACAAGCCCGGCGAAGGCGAGGGCTTCATCTTCGGCGGCACCCTGAACAACGACCTCTGGCTGGAAGCGGTCAAGTTCACTGTGTGACCCACCCGCCGCCGTTCTCCCGCTCCCTTCAGGCACCTTTCGGGGGCGGGAGAACGGCGCAGCCGTCAGGGGCGCGGGGAACTGCGCGACCAGCCACGGACAACCCGCAGCCAATGAACCCACCGCACCCCCCTCACAACAAAGAAGAGGCGGGCCGGCGCCTACCAGCCGGCCTCCCCCGGCACCAGCCGCCCCGCCTTGCGGTACTCCCGTCGAGCCCCCTCCAGCAGATCGCCGGTCGTGACCGGTCCCCCACGCCCGGCAGCGGCATACGCGGCGGTGACGACGGCACTGCGGATCGAGCCCCCGGCCAGCTCGAAGTCCCTTGCGGCCGCGGCCGGTTCGATGTCCTCGGCACACGGAACGTGGGCAAGACTGTGCCGCCACAGCGCCCGCCGCTGCTCGGCGTCCGGGAACGGGAAGTCCACCACCAGGTCGAGGCGCCGGGTGAACGCCTCGTCGATGTTGGCCCGCAGGTTGGTGGTGAGCAGGGCGATGCCGTCGAAGGACTCCAGGCGCTGGAGCAGATAGGCGCTCTCCATGTTGGCGTGCTTGTCGTGGGAGTCCTTGACCTCCGAGCGCCTGCCGAACACCGCGTCGGCCTCGTCGAAGAGCAGCACGGCGTCGGTGCGGTCGGCCTCGGTGAAGATCCGTTCCAGGTTCTTCTCGGTCTCGCCCACGTACTTGTCGGCGATCGAGGAGAGCTGGACGACGTAGAGGTCCAGACCGAGTTCGGCGGCGACGACCTCGGCGGACAGTGTCTTGCCGGTGCCGGACTCGCCCGCGAAGAGGCCGAGGACGCCGCGGCCCCGGCCGCCTCCGGCGCTGAGCCGCCAGTCGCCGAGCACCCGGTCGCGATGGCGGGCCCGCAGGGCGAGTTCGTGCAGCTGGGCCAGGGGTTTGTCCGGCAGCACGAGGTCGTTCCAGCCGACGTCGGGCCGGATCCGGCGGGCGTGCCGCTCCAGACCCGAGGCGGACTGCTGCCGGGCGGCCAGCCGCAGATGGGCGGCGGTCACCGGGGTGCCGTCGAAGGCGGCGAGGTCCTGGGCGGCGTGCGCGGCCCGCAGGATGCGGTCGCCACCGAGCCGGTAGGGGGCGACCGTGGCCGCGAGATCGAAGCCGGGCTCCTCCCGCAGCGCCGCCGACCAGACGTCCACCGCCCCCGCGCGCTGCCGGGGTGCGTCGAGGACCAGCGGGTCGCGCTCGCACCACTGGGGGTCGTACGGACGCGGCCCGGTGAGCAGCACGGGTACGCCGGAGTCCGCCAACGCCCTTACCAGCGCGGCCGGTCGGTCCGGCAGGGCGGACACGACGATCGCGGCGCCGCGCAGCCGGGCCTCCCGCAGGAGCTCGGGTACGCGGTCCTCGGGGCCCGAGTAGTGCAGGGCCTCGAAGCCGGCGGCCCGGAGGGCGGCGGCGGCACCGGCGAGCCCGTCGCCCGCACGGTGTTCGCGCAGATAGACGGTGACGGGAGCGGCGGCCAGCCGGGCGGCCAGCTTGGCGGTGAACTCGTCGTCGTGCGCCGGCGGGACCTTCGCCGGCGGGTGGACATGGCCGGTGAGGACGGTGTCCAGGGTGTCGTCGCCGAGCAGATGGGCGACGACCCGGTCGGGTACGCGCAACGAGCGGCTGAGGAAGGGGCGTTCGGGTTCCTCGACGGTCAGCAGGCCGAGTGCGGTCAGCGGTGCCGATGGGTGGAACCGGGCGCGTGCTCCGGCGAGCTGCACGGGCAGCCCGCACAGGTCGAGCGCGAGCCCCGTGGTGGCCCGGCGCCTGCTGACGTCGTCGTTGAGGTAGCCGTAGAGCGGCTCGAAGGAGCGGTCCAGATCCGGGGCGAGGGCGACGAGCAGGATCCGGGTGTCCAGCTCGGTGAGCCCGAGACGCACCGCGAGCCGCGCCAACCGGTCGAGCGGAGCGGCATCCCCGTCCTCGCCGACACCCGCGCCGACGCCTTCGGCGGCGCCCCCGAGCGTGCTCTCGTCCCCTGTCGCGTCCTCGAACACGGGGGCGTACGACATCGCCGTGGGTCCCAGCAGATGCCGTACGGCCTCGTCGGAGAGATAAAGCCCGCGCAGTGGATCGCCCGCCGTGGGATCGGCGGCACTGCGGTCGGAGACCAACTCGGCGACCCGCTCGCGCAGTCGGGCGAGACGGACCAAGAGGGCGTCGGACGTGGTGGAGGCGTACGTGGTCACTGCTGCCGTTCTCCGGCGTCCGGTGCGGGTACAGGTGCGGGGGCCAGATGCTGTGGGCGGTGGCTGCGCTCCTGCGAGCCCCCCAGTGTGCCGTCCATGCCGCGTACGCGGACCACACCCTCGGTGACCGGGGGGCCGACGTCGTATTCGGGAAAGGACGGGAAGGGGGCGGTGGCCACGAGGTCGAGGGACGGCTTGAGTTCGCCGCCCAGGGCGGACCAGATCTCGGCGAAGGAACGGGACTCGGTGTGCAGCCCCGCCACCGTGAGCGGGACGGACAGGCCCAACTCGCCCAGCGCGCCCGGGAGTTCGTCGGCGGCCAGCACCTCGTGGGGCAGCAGGGTGGCCAGCACCGCGGAGAGCAGCCGGTGTTCGTCCTGTGGCTGTTTGGTCCAGGCGGTGACCAGGTACGACAGCCGGAACCACCGGGGCGGCCGGCGGCGGCGTACGACGATGTCGCGCTCGTCGCGTACGGAGACCTGGCCGCGCTGGCGCCGGGCGACGTCCTCGCGGATGTCGTACAGGTAGACGTTGACGGCGGGCGCGTTGCGCCGGGCCGCCCAGTCGCGGGTCGGGGCCTCGAAGGAGATGTCGATGCCGGAGCCTGCCAGGGCACCACCCCCGATCAGCTCCTTGAGGACCTCGTCCACCTCGTGGATCACCGTCGTGCTCCCGCCCTGCCGTGCCTTCGTACGCCGTGGTGCGCCATGTCGTGCCCCGCCGTACCGCCGCCGGACCGCCGGCGCGGCTGCCCCGGGTGACGCCGGTACCGCTGTCGTGAACGATCGTGCCTTCCGGAGCCCCGCCTCCGCAGGCACGTCGGGGACGACCGTGGGGCAGACCGCGCTGCCCCCGCGTCCGCCGTCGGTTGCCCGTTCGGTCAGATGTAGCCTTCCCGCAGAGCATGGGCCACGGCATGCGCCCGGTTGCGCAGATGCAGTCGGGTGGTGAGCCCATGCACCACGTTCTTGACGGTCCGTTCGGAGTAGGACAGCTTGCTGGCGATCTCTCCGGTGTCGAGCCCTTCGGCGACCAGCCTCAGTACGTCCACCTCACGCGGTGACAGTCCCGAGGACGGGGCACCGGGATGGCTGCCGGCGGTGCGCTGCAGCGACCCCACCTGGGTGATCAGCCGGCCGAGGAGGTCGGCGGGCAGGTCGCCGTCTCCGCGGGAGGCCGCGACGACGGCCTGCACCAGCCGGTGCGCGGTGGCCTCATGGCGCCACACGATGGCCCCGACGCCGCACTCGATGACGGCGAGGAGTTCGGTCTCGCGAATCACGCTCACCACGAGGACGGCACGTGCGCCCTCGCTGCGTACGAGTCTGCGCAGCCGGGAGAGGGCTGCCTCGTCCAGCGTCTCGCTGATCAGCAGGGCGACGGTGTCCGGCCCGCTCGCGGTCTCCTCGCGGAGGTCGATCACCGGCTGCTGCCGCAGCTGGCTGAGCGCGCCTTCCCGGGAGATCGGGTCCGACGCGTGTACCACCACCGGTATGCGGGACCCGGGTTCCGCCGGGCCGGAAGCCGTGGTCCCGAATGAGCTGTGCAACCGTCTCCCCCATGTCCACGTGCCCGTCACCTCTGTGCGGTCCGTGACAGGCGTGTGTCCACCACACTCCTGGGGCTCCTGTGGCCGGTGCAATCGTGGAGCACCACGAGACGCACCACGAGATCGGCCGCACCACATACGTGACGGTGAGTCATGTCACATGACGACAGGCCTCTGTCACCCCGTCGGACACGGTGGGTCGTACGACGTTCACAAGGGAGGCAGAGATGTTCGTACCGCTGCGTGAGCACCGGGAGGCTCTGGAACTGGTCGCCGCCGAGGCCGACCGCGCCCGGGCCGGAACCGGACGGCTGGTTCTGCTGCGCGGCGCCACCGGCACCGGCCGCACCGCGCTCCTGGAGGCCGCCGTCGAGCAGGCGGAGGCGGTCGGCATGCGGGTACTGCGGGCCCACTGCTCGCCCGACCACACCTCGGTACCGTTCCACACCGTCTTCCAACTCCTCGGACACACACCGGAGTTCGACTCCGTGGCGGGAGAGGCGCCGGACCCGCCCGGTACCCCGTCGCACCGGGGCAGGCCCGCGCGGCTGTGGCGTCTGCTGCGCTCGTACGCCGCCGAGGCCCCGCTGCTGGTGGCCGTGGACGACGTGCAGTTCGCCGACGGACCCTCACACCGCTGGCTGGTCGAGGCCGTGCGGCGGATCGACCGATTACCCGTCCTGCTGGTGGTCACCGAGCGCAGCCAGTACGACATCGACCCGCCGGCGGACGGCCTGGCGCACACGCTGTCCTCCGCCCTCGTCCGCACCCGCACGCTGGCCCCGCTGAGCGCGGACTCCGCGGCGGAGCTGGTCCGTTCGGTCGTCGGCGAGACCCCTCCCGCGGAGTGGGTGGACGACTGCGTACGGGCGGGCGCGGGCAGCCCGCTGCTGCTGCACGCCCTGCTGGACGACCTCCAGGTCACTGCCGGGCAGACCTTCCCTGCGGCCCTTCCGGACACCTGCGCCGCGCTCTATCCCGGCGCCTACGCGGCCGCCGTGTCCTGGTGGCTGGACAGCGCCGGGCCCACGACCACCGAGGTCGCCCGCGCACTTGCCGCCCTGGAGACCGAGGACGGTCAGGAGGGCGAGAACGGCCGGGACGGCGGGGTGGCGGCCGACGCCGAACTGCTCGCCGGGATGGCCGGCGCCGACCCCGTCCGCGTACCCGGCTGGCTCACCGCGATGACCCGCCTGGGGCTGCTGCGCGCCGGCTCCGACGGGTGGCCCCGCTATGCCCATCCGCTGCTGCGGGACGCGGTGCTGAGCGGCTGGGCGGGCACCCGGCGGCAGGCGGCGCACCACCGGGCGGCCGAGACGATGCTGCGCCGCGGTGACCGTGCCGAGGCGGTGGCCGGGCAGCTGCTGCGGGCCGGCCCGGTCGGCGAGGCGTGGGCGACGGGCGTACTGCTGGACGCCGCGGCCCTGGCCGTCCGGGACGACCGCAGCCACGACGCCCTGGCCTTCCTGCGTCGCGCCCTCGACGAGCCGATGTCGGCCGCCCGCCGGACCGTGGTCCTCACCGAGCTGGGCTCGCTGGAGTACGCCACCGTACGGTCGACGGCCGGGATACCGCGGCTCGCCGAGGCGGTGCGGCTGCCGGGTCCGCCACGCGAACGGGTGCGGGCGGCGGTGGCGCTGGGCACGGCGCTGGCCCGGCGGGGTGAGGCGCGCGCCGCGGTCGATGTGCTGCGCGGTCTTGAGGACGAGCATCTGACGGGCCACCCGGACCTGGTCCGCACGGTGCAGACCGCCTCGGCGCTGCTGTCCGACCACGACCCGGGAGTACGGCAGGAGGTGTACCGCTGGCTGCGGGAGACCGCCGAGGAGTCACCGGAGCGGGTCGGCACGGCCGGGCAGGCACTGCTCGTGCGGTACGAGTCGACGGCGGGCCTCACCTCGGCGGCCTCGGCGATGCGGCGGATCCGGGCCCTGCTGGCGCAACAGGCCGATCCGCTCGCGGAATCCTTCCTCCTGGGGACGGCCGCCGCGGTCGCCCAGTGGGCCGACCAACTCGACGAGGCCGAACGGCTCGTCCTGCGCGGTCTGGCCGGGCAGCGCCCGTCCCTGCTGCACCCGATGCACCTGGCGCTGCTGAACGTACGGATCGACATCGCGGCCGCGCGCGGCGCGTACGCGGAACTGCTCTCGGATCTGGCAAGGTGGCGGGCCGCCGGGGGCCCGCCGGAGCCTGCCAACGCGCAGGCCCACGTGCTTGTCGCGCTGGTCGAGACGGACCGCATGGAGGAGGCCGCCCGTCTCGCGGACGGCTTCGACCTCCAGAACCCGCACGAGTCCTGGGAGTTGAACCGCTTCCTGTACGCGCGCGGCGTGCTGCGCGCCGCCACCGGCGATCCGGCGGGCGCGCTCGACGACTTCCTGGAGTGCGGGCGCCACCAGTCGGCGCGGGACGTACTGAGCCCGGTCGTCACCCCCTGGCGGACCGCCTCGGCGGAATGCCACCTGGCACTCGGCCGCCCGCGCCAGGCCCTGGCCCTGGCCGCGGAGGAACTCCGCCTCGCCACGGTGTGGAACACGCCCCGTCTCCTGGGCCGGGCCCTGCGCGTCCTCGGCACGGCGACCGGCGGCCGCCGCGGTTCGGAGCTGGCGGACCGGGCGGTACGGGTCCTGCGGCAGGGTGTCGACGGGACATCGGAGGCAACCTCGGCGACGGCCACGGGTGCCGGGGAGGCGGAAGAGGCGTCGGACGGGAGCGGGACCGTGTCCGGGGGCGGGGAGCCGGTCGAAACGGAGCTGATCCCGGCGCTGATCGCGCAGGGGCGCAGCCTCACCGCCGCCGGGGAGCGGACGCGGGCCCGCGACGCCTTCCGGGAGGCGGCCGAACGCGCCGAACGGCTGGGGGCGGTCCGGATGCGGGCGGCGGCGGAAGCGGCCCTGCGCGAGGGCGGGGCCCGCCGCGCGGCGACAGCGCTGACCGGGCCCGTTTCGCTCACCGCGAGCGAGCGCCGGATCGCGGAACTGGCCGCGCAGAGCCGTACGAACGCCGAGATAGCGGAGCTGCTGCACCTGGCCCGCCGTACCGTCGAGACTCATCTGACCAGCGCCTACCGCAAACTGGGCATCCGCCGCAGGGCGGAGATCGGCGCCGCGCTGGCGGGCTCCGGCACCCGCTCCGACTCACCCGATCCCACCCGTGACCCGGACCCCTTCGTCCGTGCCGACGACGTGTCCCCGGCCGCGGTCACCGACCGGGCGGACCGCATGCGGTGCCCCACAGGGAATACCTGACACGTCAGGTATTGTTCCGTCCTGCGAACGGCCCGCGGAAGGCGGGCCGCACGGCCGGGAGGCACCCGCTCATGAAGCTTGTCCACGTCTTCGATGCCTACTGCGGCTGGTCGTACGGATTCGTGCCGACGCTGACCGAGCTCGTCCGACGGCGTCCGGATCTGGAGGTGGAGGTGGTGTCCGGTGGGCTGTTCACCGGCTCGCGCCGGGTGCCGGTGCGGGAGTTCGGGTACGTCCAGGGCGCCAACGCCAAGATCAGTGAGCTGACCGGGGTCGAGTTCGGGGCGGGGTACGCGCGGTTGATCGCGGACGGCTCGTTCGTGATGGACTCCGCGGCGGCCGCCCGCGGGGTGACCGCACTGCGACAGACCGCGCCCGACCGCGTCGTGGAGCTGACCGCCGCGCTGCAGCAGGCGTTCTACGTAGCCGGTCTGAGCCTGTCCGACCCGGCCACGTACCAGACGGTCGCCGCGGCGGCGGGCCTGGACGCGGACGCCGTGGCCGGCGCGTTCACCGCACCGGATTCGGCCGCCGCCGCCAAGGCCGACTTCGCGAGGGCGGCGACTCTGGGCGTGGACGGCTTCCCCACCCTGCTGGCCGTCGAAGGCGACCGCACCGTGGCCGTGGCCGTCGGCCATGCCACCGCCGGCCAGATCGACGGGCGTCTCAAAGCCCTCGCCGCCACGTCCTGACCACCCTTCCCCGTTGCCTTCTTCGCCGTCCCCGGCCACCGGCCGCCCAACTCGGCGCCAAGGGTCGCCAATTGCGAAATGGCCTGGGGCTGACCACCCCCTTCCACGGTCCGGTGCCGGACGTCCCCGGTATCCCCCCGGCACCGGACCACCCGTACGCCCAGAAGGCACGACAGCTCAGACGGATGCCGGGCTCGGGCCCGACGCGTGCTCGATGCCTCCGGCAGTGCGCAACAGCGCGGCCGAGAGCCACATCAGGATGACCCCGACCATGATGTGCCCCGCGATGGTGAGCAGGGACTCGGGCAGTGAGGTCAGGAACGCGAACAGCGGCAGGACGACGGCGTACCCCCACGACGGGACCCTCGGCAGGATCCGGGCGCGGACCATCGCCGCTCCGAACAGGGCGCAGCCCACGGCGAAGACGGCCGCGGAGCCGATGAGTACGGGGATCGTGGGCCCGGTCAGGGTCTCGTCGATGACGGCGTCGTCGAAGTAGAACAGCACCAGGTTCGCGGCGAACGCGGCGCTGCCGAACAGGCCGAGACCGACGAGGTTCACGGTGTGGCCGACCTCTCCGAGGCGCCCGCCGGCCGGGCCCTGCCGCCGGTGCAGTGCGGTGAGCAGCGGCAGAGCGAACGGGGAGGAGAGGGCGAGCAGGACGCTGGTCGCGGAGGTCTCCCCCGTGAATGCCTCGACCAGCGAGGGCAGGGCGATCAGCAGGCCGGACAGCAGCCCGCACAGGGCGCCGACGCGAAACGGCGATGCCGATGTCACCGCCTGTGCCGGTGTCAGTGTCGGTGTCGGTGAGGTGATGTGCGAGGACATGAGGGGCTCCCGGTGCTCGGTCTGGCTCGGACAGTGCGTTCGGAGCCGTCACCGTAGGGAGCGGTGGGCGGGCGGCGGGAGGTGCAGGACGTCGGCCGTCGACAGCCGGAAGTCACCGTCTTCCTGGCGGTGGGGTGCCGTCCGGCAGGTGCCGATCGGCCTGGACCGGCGGGAGTTTCCCCGCCGGTGTCCCCCGGCGGTCGTGTTCGGCCTAGCCTGGCCCCAGCGGGTGAGGGGGGTTGCGCATGGCGGCGTATCAACCCGTGCGGTGGGTGGCGCCACTGCTGTACGGCACGGTGCTCGCCGGCGGTCTGTACTACACGGTGGCCGGCCTGGGCAACGGCCCCGGGCCGACGGTCTGGCGGACGGTCGGCTTCGTCGCCGCGGTCGGGGCCCTGTTCGCCCTGGAAGCGGTCGGCCGCCGCCGGCTCGCGGCCCGGCTTCCGCTGCTGCTGGCGCGGTGCGGGCTGATCGGCGCGGTGGTCCTCCTCGATGCCTCGGGACTGTCCCAAGTGCTGTTCGTCCTGCTGCCGTTCACCGCCTACTTCGCCTTCGGCCGCACGACCGCACTCGCGTTGGGCGCGCTGTGCCTGGCCGGGCTGCTCTTCGGCTACGTACTGACCGCGCCCGGCTGGTATCGCGACCTGGAGCGCGTGTCCGACCTGCTGATGCTCTCGGTCGGCCTGGTGCTGGCGATCTCGATGGCCGCGGTGGCCGTCGGTGAACAGCGCGCCCGGCGCGAACTGGAGGAGTACGCCTCGCGAGTCGCCGGGCTGTCCGCCGCCGCCGAGCGCAATCGGCTGGCGCGGGACATCCACGACAGTCTCGGGCACCATCTCACGGCGATGTCCGTGCAGTTGGAGATGGCCTCGGAGTTCCGGGCGCTGGACCCCGACGCGGCCCAGCGGGCGCTGACCGAGGCGAGGCAGTCGGTGAAGCTCGCGCTGGGTGACGTACGGCAGTCGGTTCGCGCGCTGCGGGACGAGGCGGCGCATCCCACGCTGTCGACGGCGCTCGCCGGCCTGGCACAGGGCGGTGAGGCACGGCCGCGGGTCACCGTCGAGGTGAGCGGTGACCAGGACGGTTACGGCGCGGCCGAGTTGACCGCCCTGTACCGGGCCGCGCAGGAGGGCGTGACCAACGCGCGTCGCCATGCGCGGGCCACCCGGGTCACGGTGGTGGTCCGCCTGACCGATGACACCGCGCGGCTGGTGGTGACCGACGACGGCCGGGGCTTCGCGCCGGACGCGGCCGCCGCCGGGTTCGGGCTGCTCGGGATGAGGGAGCGGGTGCAACTCGTGGCGGGGAGTGTGGACATCGACAGCTGTCCGGAGTCCGGCACCCGGCTCACGGTGACCGTTCCACGCGGAACGGCGGGGAAGGCGGGGGAAGGGTGACCATGGACGACCAGGAGCCGGCGCCGCCGGTACGGGTGCTGGTGGTGGACGACCAGCGGCTCATCCGGGACGGCATCGCCTCCCTGCTCTCCATCCGGCCGGGCATCGCGGTCGTCGGCACGGCCGTGGACGGCCGGGACGCCGTGGCGAAGACGCTGGAACTGGGCCCGGACGTCGTCCTCATGGATGTCCGGATGCCGGAGATGGACGGGGTCGAGGCGGTCGCGGTCCTGCGCGGCCGGGCGCCGGAGTGCCGGGTGGTGATGCTGACGACGTTCGACGACGAGGAGTACGTCGTGCAGGCGCTGCGGGCCGGTGCCCACGGATACCTGCTCAAGGACCTGCCGGCCGAGGAACTCGCTCACGCGGTCCGCCTGGCGCACGCGGGGGTCACCCAGCTCGACTCGTCCGTCGCCCACCACCTCACCGCCTCCCTGCCGTCCCCCGGTTCCGTCCCGGCTCCGGCTCCCGCCGTCCCCCTGAGCCCGCGCGAGACGGACATCCTGCGGCTTGTGGCGCAGGGGCACACCAACCGGGAGATCGCCGCGCGGCTGTACCTCAGCGAGGGCACGGTCAAGAACCACGTGTCCCGCATCCTCACCCGCCTCGCCCTGCGCGACCGCACGCAGGCGGCCCTCCGCGCCCGGGACCTCGGCCTGCTGTGAGGCGCGGCTTGCGCAGCCGTCCGGCCCGCGGCCGCTACGACGAGCTCGGCTCTGGATTCGGTCCTATGCCCTGCAGTTGCCGGACGGTCCCGCCGAGCTTGGTACGGAACTGCTCCAGCATCTCCGGCTCTTTGGCACTGACGATCCAACGCGAGCCGACCAGATATTTGCCCCCGTAGACGGCGGCGGAGTCCAGCCAGGTCTCCTTGTACTTCTCCTCGGGGAAGGTGGTGATGAGGTAGTCGACCTTCTTGGTGTGACAGAGACCCTGGCGCAGTTCGTCCGCCTCGATGCGGATCTTCGGCTTGCAGCCCGTCAGGCCGGCGATCACTTCGACCTTGGCCGGCGCCACCACCGCCGCCGCGGGGGCGTCGGAGATCTCCGACGGCCCGCCCTTGGCCGTGCTGTCCCCGCCGCCGCTGCAGGCCGCGGCCAGGTGGACGAGGGCCAGGCTCCCGACAACAGCGGCCACCCGCACCAGGTGAGCGGTGGGCCGGTTGCGGCCGATGTGTCCTTGCGCTTGCTGGTGTGGCACGTCGCCTCTCCATGTCAGGGCTGTTCCCGCCCCCGCGCGGGAGGCGAACTCAACTGGACTCGAGAGGACTACGGATGACGGCCCGGAGCCGTTCACCGCGGTGTCCGGGTCCGGAGCCGGGAGGCCGGGTGTTGTTCACGGCTTCGGACCGGGTGACTGAACAATCCGTGCCGCGCTGAACTGGAGGTACGTAAGCGCGCAGAGTCGCGGAGAGAGGTCGTGGGATGTTCATCAGGTGCGGGATGTTCACCAGGAGAGGGAGTGTCGCCGTGGTGGCCGCCGGGCTCGTACTGGCCGTCGGCGGCTGCGGGGGCGGAGACGGGACGGACGCGAAGGCCGATCCCTCCGACAGGGGGGCCAAGGGGTCGGCCGAGCCGACACCGGCACGGCCGCCGTCCAAGGCACTGGTGGAGTTGGTCGGCGGCATGTGCGAGTCGACGACCGCGCTCAAGAAGCTGCGGACGGACAGCGCCGCGGACCTGAAGGAGATCCGGAACTCGGACGAGGGCGACTGGCCCGCCCAAGCCCTCGCCGTCGACTACCTCTCCTGGACACCGACGACGGTGAAGGACGTGGAAGGTGACCTGGCGGGCCTCGACCAGTCCGGCGTTCCCGCGGCCGACCGGCTGCTCGACGCCTGGCTGAAGAAGGTGAAGGGCGTGGTGACCGAACTCGCGGGGGTGTCCCCGAACGACGCCTTCGACGACGCCGAGGGCAGTGCCGCGGGCGTCGACAAGCTCGTCCAGTCCCTCACCCCGCCCCGGCCGGACCTGCCCGCGCTGACGAAGAAGGACCCACAGCTCGCGGCGGCGTACAAACAGGCCGACCAGTGCGCCCCGGGCTGGAAGCCCTCCGAGGAGACGGCCTCGCCCACGCCCACGCCCGACCCGACCGGCCCGCTGCCCAAGGCGGCGGACGGCAGGAACACCGGCGCGTGCTCGGACGGCGAGTGCGAGGTCCTGGTGACCTCGCCGGGGTGGATCACGGCGAACGGGATGGACCTGCACGTCAACCCGGGGGACGACTCCGTCGTCTTCGAGACGCCCAGCTCCGTGATGCAGCTCGGTGGCCAGGGCGGTGAGGCCAGGTGGGGCGACGATCTGAAGGTCACCGTCGTCGCGCAGAACAAGGACGGCGCCGTGCTGAAGTTCACCACTCCCTGAGCGTCCCTAACGCCCCTCGCACGCCTCCCGGTAGCCGAGTTGCGGCAGGTGCTCCTCCCACTCGGCGCGGGTGAGGACGCCGGCGGTGCGGTCGCAGACGTGGTCCGCCGCGCGGTCCGCGTCCAGGGTCCACACCCGGGCCGTCAGGTCGTAACCGGCGGAGGCGAGGGTGTCGCCGTCCGGGCTGAACGCGACGGAGGTGACGGTGTCGAGATGGCCGGTGAGTTCCTGGCCGACGGGCTCGGCGCGGGCCGGGTCGGCCACGTCCCACAGGCGGACCGTATGGTCGCCGCTGCCGGTGGCAAGGGTCTTCCCGTCCGGGGCGAACGCCACGGACCTGACCGCCCCGCGGTGCTCGGCCAGCTCCTCCCTCAACGGACGTACACGGTCCGCCTGTGCCACGTCCCACAGCCGTACCGTGCGGTCGTCGCTGCCGGTGGCGAGGGTCTTCCCGTCCGGGGCGAACGCCACCGCGTTGATCTGGTCGTCGTGGCCGGTCAGGGCGGCGCCCGCGGGGCGTGCCCGCGTCCCGTCGCCCACGTGCCACAGCCGGGCGGTGTTGTCCCCGCTGCCGCTGGCCAGGATGCGGCCGCCGCGGGCGAAGGCCACGGAGGTGACGGCGTCCGTGTGGCCGCGCAGCGGTTCGCCGAGCGGCGCGGCCACGGGGACGCCGTCCGCTCGCCGTACGTCCCAGAGCCGCACCGTGTCGTCCTCGCCGCCGGTGGCCAGCGTGCGGCCGTCGGGGGCGAACGCGACGGTGAGGACGCCGCCTTCGTGCGCGTCCAGTGGTTCGCCGAGCAGGGTGGGGCGTTCGGGCTCGGAGACGTCCCACAGCCGCAGGGCGCCGTCCTTCGAGCCGCTGGCCAGCGTGCGGCCGTCCGGGGCGAACGCGACGGCCGGCACCGCGTCCTCGTGGTCGAGCGTCCGCGGGATCCGGCGCGGGCGGTCCGGACGGCGTACGTCCCACAGGCGGATCAGCCCGTCGTCGGTACTGGCGACGGCGAGCAGACGGCCGTCGGGGCTGTAGGAGACGGCGGTCAGCGGGTTGGTGAAGTCGGTGAGGACGGTCGCCGGCCGGTGCCAGAGCAGGACGCCGCCGTCGGCGCCGGTGCTGGCGAGGGTACGGCCGTCGGGGCTGAAGGCCACCTCCCACACGGCCTCCGTGTGGCCGGTCAGCGGCTCCCCGAGCTGCTGCGGGTAGGCGGGGTTGGCGACGTTCCACAGGATGGGCAGGTCGTCCTCGCCCGCGGTGGCCAGGGTCTCGCCGTCGGAGCTGAACGCCACCGACATCACGGGCGCGGTGTGCTCGGTGAGCGGTTCGCCCAGCGGCTGGAGGCGGCTCGGGTCGGACGCGTCCCACAGCCGTACGGTCTCGTCGAAGCCGGCCGTGGCCAGCGTCCGGCCGTCCGGGGAGAAGGCCAGCGTCCAGACGGCGGCGGTGTGTCCGCGCGCCGGCTTGCCCAGCGGCGCGATCCCGTCGCCCGCGCCCGCGGCTCCGTCGAACCGCCACATCCGTACGGTCCCGTCGAACCCGGCCGTGGCCAGCGTCCGGCCGTCCGGGGCGAACGCGACGGCGCGGACGCTGCCTTGATCGGACTCGTCGGCCTCGGCGGGCTCGCCGAGGGGAGCGGGGCGGGCCGGGTCGCTCAGGTCCCACAGCCGTACGGTCCCGTCGTCACCGGCGGTGGCCAGCGTGCGGCCGTCGGGGGCGAACGCGACGGAGACGACGTTCTCCTCGTCGTGGCTCACCAGCGGCCGGCCGACGGCACGGGGCCGCAACCGGTCCCGTATGTCCCACAGTTGGATGCCGCCGCCTTTCCCGGTGGCCACCAGCAGGTCGCCGTCCGTCGGTCTGAAGGCGACCGCGCCGACCGGTCCCGTACGCATGCGCAGCGGCTCGCCCAGTGGTCTCCCGATGTCCTCCGGCCGGTCCGCCGACCCCGGCCGGGCGGCGGTGTCCCACAGCCGGACCGTGCCGTCATGGCCGCCGCTGGCGAGCGTGCGGCCGTCGGGCGCGTACGCCACGGAGCTGGCGATACCGTCGTGGCCTGTCAGCCTGGTGGCCGTCGTCCGGCCCGCGTCCGCGGTCAACCGGGTCCGCAGGTCCGGCGTGGAGCGCATGCGGTACGCGGCGACGTCCAGCCGGGCGGCGAGACCGGCGTCGGTGTCACGGACCCGGTCGGCCTCCGCGGTGAGCTGGCCGAAGACGGCGTCGTCCCGTTCGGCCTGCGCGGTGGCGCGCGCCTGGAGGGCGACGACGGCGGTGCCGCCGGCGAGCAGCACGAGCGCCGCGAGGACGGCCACGACCGTACGGCGCAGCTGAGCGGTGCGGTGCCGGCGCCGGAGCGAGGCGGTGAGGAACTGCCTTTCCACCGGGGTCAGTTCATCGACGCGGCGGTCCTCCGGTGCGATGTCGCGCGCAAAGGCGTCGCGGGCGGCGGAGAGCCGGGAGCCGGCGTAGAGCGCGGCGTTCTCCCGTCCGAGTAGCTGCCAGGTGTGGGCCGCCTCGGAGAGCGAGCGGTGGACGCGCAGCCGGTCGCGTTCGGCGTCTATCCATGCGCGCAGGCGGGGCCAGGCGGTGATGAGGGCTTCGTGGGCGAGGTCGACGGTGCCGTCGTCGAAGGTGATGAGGCGGGCACGGACCAGGCGTTCCAGGACCACCCGGGTGTCGGCGGGGCCGCCGAAGTCGAGCTCCGCGTGTTGGGTGGGGCGGCGTGTGTCGGGTGTGCCGTCACCGGGGGCGACGAGGCGGAGCAGGATACGGCGGGCCAACTCGGCCTGTGGCGCGGTGAGTTCGTCGTACACCTGCTCGGCCGTGCGGACGACGGCGCCGCGCAGCCCGCCCGCCGTCTCGTACGCGGTCTCGGTCAGGGCGCGGCCGCTGCGGTGGCGCCAGGTCTCCAGCAGGGCGTGCGACATCATCGGCAGTCCGCCCGGGGCGCCCTCGACCTCGTCCAGGAGGCGGTCGGTCAGGGAGCGTTCGACGATCAGGCCGTCCGCGGCGGCCGGGCGGACGATGGCCTCCCGCAGTTCCGCGCGGCTCATCGGCCCGGCGAGCAGCGTGGCGTCCTGCAACACGGCGGTGAGGCCGGAGTGTTCGGCGCAGCGGCCGAGGAAGTCGGCCCGCACCGCGATGACTACGCGCAGCCGGCTGTCGGCGTCGGTTGCGGCGACGAGGCGGTCGATGAAGGTGTCCCGGTCGGCCGGGTCGGCGCCGAGGGTGTACAGCTCCTCGAACTGGTCGACGATCAGCCAGGTGTCGGCGTCGGTGCCGGGTACGGGTATGAGCCGGTCGGCGTGCGTGTGCAGCGGGTCCGCGCCGGGTGTGAGGATCCGTACGGCCGCCGGAGCGGTGTCACGGTCACCGCCGCCCTCGCCGTCGCGCGGGGTGCGCAACCGGGGGATCAGACCGGCGCGCAGCAGCGAGGACTTGCCGCTGCCGGAAGGGCCGAACACGGCGGTGAAGCGGTGCTTGCGGTTCAGCTCGACCAGCCGCTCCACGAGCTGGTCGCGGCCGAAGAACAGCTCGGCGTCGCCCGGTTCGAACCGGGTCAGGCCACGGTACGGCGGCCGGGCGGTCCCGTCGTCGGCGGTCTCGGCGGCCAACTCTGCCGACGCCTCGCGCCAGCGCCGTTCCCACTCGATCACGTCGCCGCCGCACGCCTTGACGTAGGCGAGCGCCACCGCGCGGGAGGGCAGCTGCTTCCCGGCCGCCGCCTGCGAAAGGGCGGTCACCCCGTACCGCGCCCGCTGAGCCATCGCCCGGTACGTGGGCTTCCCCGCGGAGTCGCGCAGCGCGCGCAACTCGGCCGCGAACCGCGGCACCGGTCCGGCGTCCGGATCCAGCTCGCCCTCGGTGCGCCCCGGCCCTGGTTGTCCCGACACGTGCCCGCCCTACCCTCGTTCGCCCCAGCTGTCGCCGGGCCATCACCCAGCGCATCCGCACGGGCGCCCACGGTAGGTAGTCGCAGGGGCGGCCGCAACCGGACTCCCGGCCTATCCGCAGGCGGGGCACGGGAGTTCACCCGATCCTCACCATTCCTCCCGACCGGCCGGTTCGTCCGGCTGGCGCCTCCGGGTTGTTCAGCGCAGGGAGAGGGCCTGCTGAACAACGGCGTACGGCGGTCGAATGCCGGAGGGACGTGGCCAGGACGGGCCACAACGTGGTCCGAGCCCACCTAGGGGGGAGGGCTCGGGCCGCTCCCCTCTCATCCGCTCTCATCCGCACACGCGCGACACACTGAAGGAGAGTCATGTACGGACGACCTCGCGCCCGGCACCTCGCCGTGGGGTTCGGCGCGGCGGCACTCGCGGTGACGCTCACGGCGACCCCGGTGAACGCCTCCCCCGCCTCCCCCGCCGCCTTCGCCGATCCGACGACCGCCGCCGAACGGTACGGCTGGGGCGATCCGTTGCCCGAGTGGTCGGACGAGTTCGACTACGGCTCCGAGGCCGAACCAGCCGTACCGGACCGCGACAAGTGGCGCCTGGCGGGCGGCGGCCCCGGCAGGTGCTGGCCCGGCCACAGCGACAACGGCCGCCGCTGCGACGTCAACACCCGGGTCGTCGGCGACGTGCTGCGCATGACCGGCGAGGCGAACGGCGACACCGGCTGGCTCGCCTCGCCGTACGGGCAGCGGTACGGCCGGTGGGAGGCCCGCGTACGCTCCCGGGCCACCGCCCCCGACAACGGGCGGCAGTACCACCCGCTGCTGATCCTGTGGCCGGACTCGGGCGAGCACCCTCAGGACGGCGAGTACGACTACCTGGAGAACGGTGCTCCGGGCGAGCGGTGCGCCGAGGCGTTCCTGCACTATCCGCACCCCGAGGGCGTGCCCGTGCAGCAGGAGTTCGCGCGCAAGTGCGGCGTGGACCTGTCGCGGTGGCACAGCGTCGCCGTCGAGTGGACGCCGGACCATGTGCGCGGCTTCATCGACGGCGAGGAGTGGTTCCGCCTCTCCGGCGGCGCGAACGCGGACCGCGACTGCATTCAGTGCGCCCCCTCCATGCACCAGACCATCCAGCTCGACAACTTCCACGGCGACGACCTGCAGAGCGCCGTCTACGAAGTCGACTGGGCCCGGGTCTACGACCTGCCGGACGACGAAAGTGTGAGGTGACCCGTGATCCCGAACTCTCCGAACCCGCCTGGCCTGCATGGACTTCCCGGTCCGCCCGGGGTGCCCGGTCCGCCCGGGACGGCGCGTATGCCCTGGGCCATCGTCTTCGTTCTCGTGATCGTCACCTTGAACGCGCTGAGCATGGCGTTCGGCAGCTGGGCGCTCCTGCAGGAGAACTACAGCAAGCAGGAACACAATCAGGACCTGCTCATGCCGATGGACACGGCCTGGTTCGTGGCGCTGTTCTGCTCCGGGATGGCGGCACTCCAGATCGTCTGCGTCCTGCTGGCTCGTAAGCGCCGCCTCTGGGTCAACGCGGTGCTCGCCGTCTGTCTGATCTTCGTGGCGCTCGCGACGGTCGTCGGTTTCCTCGCCTCGCTGCTCGCCGGGGCACCCAGCCTCGCGATGCTCGTGCTCTTCGGCATCGACGTGGTGGCCGTGTGGATGTTGCTGGGGGACAGCGCCGGCCACTGGTTCTCCGTACGCGGCTCGGCGCCTACCTCCCTTCAGGGGTGATCGCACATGGACTCTCCGACGTACGAACCCGGCCCGTACCAGCCGCCTGCCGAGCCGCCCAGGCCCCCGGCCCCGTCCGACCCGCCGGCGGCGGCACTCGGCAACGCCTCGCTGCTCGGCATCGGCTACCTGCTGCTCGGCCACCGGCGGCTCGCCGCGATCGCCGTGCTCGGCACCGGCGTGCTCCTCAAGCTCACCGCCTCGACCGCCGAGACCTGGTGCGAGATCCTGCTGCTCCTGTGGTGGGCGGCCGGCATCGCCCACGGCTGGTTCCTGGCCCGTCGGCGCACCGAGCACGTCGTACGGCGCGGGCAGCGCGCGGGCACGCTCGCCGTCACGGTGGCGGTGCTGCTGACCGCCGTGCTGCTGCGCGTCGACGCGTACGGGATCGAGGACCGGGTGAACGAGGCCCGCGAGAGCGGCGACTGCGAGACGGCCGTGGCCGCGCAGGACGAGGTGTGGTCCGGCCACCGTCTGGCGGGCGCACCGGTGGTCGAACCCGGCGACGCGGTGGTGGAGGCATGCCACCGCCTTGAGCGGGCCGCGGCCACGCTGGCCGCCGGACGGAGCGGGAGCATCGAGGACCTGGAGCGGGGCTTCGGCATCCTCGCCGGCGTCCTGCGGGAGCCCGGCAACGAGAAGACCGTCGAGACGGTCCTGGACACCTTCCTCGACGGCCTGCCCACCGAGGACTCCTGCGACACCGCCGACATCACCGACTGGCTCCGCGACCGCGAGCCCACCCACGACGTACTGGACCGGTCCGCCGACACCGCGACGCGTACGGAACCCGCCGCGCTGGTGGGATGCGGCGACGAGCTGATGGACGAGGAGGCCTGGCAGCAGGCACGGACGCGCTACCAGCATCTGCTCGACGAGCACCCGGACGACACACTCACCGACGAGGCACGCAGCGGTGTGGAGAAGGCCACCCTGGCCATCGAGCTGGACAATGTACGCGGTCTGGTCGAGGACACGACCAGCGCGTCGACCGGCTACTGCGACGCGCCCGCCAAGTACAGCGGTGCCCCGCGGTACCGCAAGGGGGTCAACCGCGCGCTGTTCCTCGGCGACTCCGAGTACACCGACCGGCTCCCCGGTGGCTGGCGGACCGGCGACCCGGCCAAGGCCGCGCTCGTGGTCTGCGCGGACACGGCGGAGAACGGAGCCGCCGTCGAGTCCTGCTACTACGAGAACGACAAGTCCAGGTACCTCCCTCACTCGGTGACCTTCTACAAGGTCAAGATCCCGCTGAAGGTCTACGAGCTGCGCACCGGAAAGCGCGTCGACCCGCGCCAGGTGCAGATCAGCGGCGGCAGCTGCCCGAGCGTCCTGCACTACGAGTACTACGGCACGTACGACTACGGCCCGGGCGACGAGTTCGTCTCCACCGCCAAGTCCGACGTACGGGCCGCCTTCCGACCGGTCGTCGAACGGTGACCCCGGTCTGAGCCTCGGTGCCCCCTGGCTCTGCCCTCGGCCGTGACGCCTGCACACCGTCACGGCCGGGGGCGGCTCCTTCCTAGTTGACGCGTCACTCACATTGACTAATAATTGACACGTCAACCAGTCGGCGGCCGCCACGAAGGAGCCCAACCATGTCTGATCTCGTCTTCGGCCTGGACACGTTCGGCGATGTACCGCAGGACGATTCCGGCGCCCTCGTGTCCGACGCGACGGCCATCCGCCAGGTCGTCGAGGAGGCCGTTCTGGCGGATGAGATCGGCGTCGATGTCATCGCCCTCGGTGAGCACCACCGTCCGGAGTTCGCGATCTCGACTCCGGAGACGGTGTTGGCCGGCATCGCCACCCGTACCAGCCGCATCCGTCTGGCGTCCGGCGTGACCGTGCTGAGTTCCGACGATCCGGTCCGCGTGTTCCAGCGGTTCGCGACGGTGGACGCGCTCTCGAACGGCCGGGCCGAGGTCATCCTGGGGCGCGGCTCCTTCACCGAGTCGTTCCCTCTCTTCGGATACGACCTGAGCGACTACGACGTGCTGTTCGAGGAGAAGATCGAGCTCTTCGCGAAGCTGCTGGAGGAGAAGCCCGTCACCTGGAGCGGCACCACGCGGGCAGCCCTCGACAACGCCGACGTCTTCCCGAAGACCGAGTCCGGACACCTGACCACCTGGGTCGGCGTCGGAGGTTCACCGCAGTCGGTCATCCGCACCGCGCGCTACGGCCTGCCACTCATGATCGCCATCATCGGCGGCAGCCCGGAACGTTTCGCGCCCTACGTCGACCTCTACCGACGCGCCACCGCACAGTTCGGCACGACCGCTCATCCGGTCGGGATGCACTCGCCGGGCTTCATCGCCGACACGGACGAGGAGGCCCGGGAGCTGCACTGGCCGCACTACCGGGTCATCCGCGACCGCATCGGCGCGCTGCGCGGCTGGCCGCCGGTCCGCCGGGAGGAGTACGAGAGCGAGATCGCCCACGGCTCCCTCTACATCGGCTCGCCCGAAACGGTCGCCCGCAAGATCGCCGGCGCCGTCCAGGCACTCGACGTCGGCCGGTTCGACCTCATCTACACCGCGGGATCAGTGCCGATCGGCCCGCGCCTGCGTGCCGTCGAGCTGTACGGCACGAAGGTGATCCCGATGGTCCGCGACATCCTCGCCGGCTGACGCCGTGAACGGAGAAGACCAATACATGGACTACACGGACTACACGGACTCCACAGCCGTGGGCACCGTCGGCATCCTGGGTGCGGGCAAGGTCGGCACCGTGCTCGCACGACTGGCCCGGGCAGCGGGCTACCGCGTGCTCATCGCGGGTTCCGGCGACCCCGCCAAGATCGCCCTCACCGTCGAAGTCCTCACTCCGGGCGCGGTACCGGTCACCGCGGCGCAGGCCGCCGCGCGGGCGGACATCGCCGTCCTGGCCCTCCCCGTCGGCAAGTACCGCACCATTCCCGCCGAAGCGCTACGGGGCAAACTCGTCATCGACGCGATGAACTACTGGTGGGAGGTCGACGGTGTCCGCGAGGACCTCACCGACCCGCGCACCTCGTCGAGCGAGACCGTGCAGGCGTACCTGTCCGGAGCTCGCGTGGTCAAAGCCTTCAACCACATGGGCTACCACGACCTGGAGGACGGGGCGCGCCCCTCGGGAACACCGGGACGCAAAGCGATCGCGATCGCCGGTGACGACGAGCACGACCTCGCCACCGTCACACGCCTCGTCGACGCCCTCGGCTTCGACCCCGTCATCGCCGGACCACTCGCCGAAGGGGTACGGCTCGAACCGGGCACCGATCCCTTCGGCGCCAACGTCAACGCCGAGGAGCTGCGCACGATGCTCGACCGCTTCCCGGAATCGGAGCGCGGACGGATCGTCATCAGCGCGCGGACGGCGGCTTCACCGTCGGTCATCACTGCGGACTAAGCGGCCTTGGTGAAGTCCGGTGCGGAACCGCGCCCCGTAAGGGGCGCGGGGAACTGCGCGACCAGCCCCCACCGGCCTGCGGGTTCATCACCGTGCTTCCAGCGGAGCGCTTAGCACTACGCCCTCGAAGGCCGGCGCCCATCAACTCCCTTGCCCCAGCCATCCACCCCACCTAGCCTGAATTTGTGCCGCTAATAAACAAAGCCCGAACGCACAACGACGTGCCGGGCAACCGAAGCGACCTGACCCGCCTCCGCATCGCCCTCACCGTCTTCTTCGCCCTGGACGGCTTCATCTTCGCCGGCTGGGTCGTCCGCATCCCCGCCATCAAGCAACAGACCGGCGCCTCGGCCAGCGGCCTGGGACTCGCCCTCCTCGGCGTCTCCGCCGGCGCGGTGATCACCATGGTGCTCACCGGCCGCCTCTGCCGCCGCTACGGCAACCACCAGGTCACCGTCGTCTGCGCCGTCCTGCTCTCCCTCAGCGTCGCCCTGCCACCGCTCACCCACTCGACGCTCGCGCTGGGCGCCGTACTGCTGGTCTTCGGCAGCGCGTACGGAGGGATCAACGTCGCGTTCAACAGCGCCGCTGTCGACTTGGTGCGGGCCCTGCAACGCCCCATCATGCCCAGCTTCCACGCCGCTTTCAGCCTCGGAGGCATGATCGGCGCCGGACTCGGTGCGCTGGTCGCCGGGTCGCTGTCCCCCACCCAACACCTGCTCGGCCTCACCGCGATCGGCCTGCTCGTCACCGTCCTCGCGGGCCGCACCCTGCTGCGCATCCAGCCCCCGACACCACCGGAGAACGCACTGCGGGCGGAGAACACACCGCGGTCGGAGTCCGCGCCGCGCCGCCCGGGAACCCGCACCCGCCCTCTCGTCATCACCTTCGGCCTCATCGCCCTGTGCACGGCCTACGGCGAGGGAGCCATGGCCGACTGGAGCGCCCTGCACCTGGAGCAGGACCTGGACGCCACACCGGGCGTCGCGGCAGTCGGCTACACCTGCTTCGCGCTCGCCATGACCATCGGCCGACTGACCGGCACCCAGCTGCTCGAACGCCTGGGCCAGACCCGCACCTTGGTATACGGCGGGACTACGGCCGCGCTCGGCATGCTGCTCGGCGCACTCGCTCCCTCCCTGTGGGCAGCGCTGCTCGGCTTCGTGATCACCGGACTCGGCCTCGCCAACCTCTTCCCCGTCGCCATCGAACGCGCCGGCACGCTGGCCGGCCCCGACGGAGTCGCGATCGCGTCCACACTCGGCTACGGCGGCATGCTCCTTGGACCACCCGCCATCGGGTTCATGGCGGACTGGTTCTCCCTGCCCACCGCCCTCACCAGCATCGCGGTGCTCGCCGCGTCGGCCGCGGTCATCGGCTTCGCCACTCGACGTGCGGCAGCCCGCTGATCCCACAACCGACCCCAGGCCAGGCCGAGATCGCGCCGAGGGCGGAGTTGCGCTGCCTTCGGCGCTCGATCGGTATCAGCGGCGGGTTTCGATCTTCAGGTCGCCTTCGGTCACCTTGCGGATGTGGTCACTGGCGAGCATGTCGTGCGGGAAGCCGAGTCCGATCGCGCTGGCCTCGTCGAGGCGGGCCAGTTGGGAGGCGGTGAGGTCGACCTCCAGGGCGCCCAGATTGTCCTCCAGCTGCGCGGGGGTGCGGGCGCCGATGATCGGTGCCGTCACACCCGGGTTCCGCAGCGTCCAGGCCAGCCCGACCTGGGCGGGTGTGCGGCCCAGCTCCGTCGCTACCTCCTTCACGACATCAGCGATGGCGAGGTTGCGTTCGGTGAGCGCGCCCAAGGCGAAGTTGAAGCTCTTGCGGGTGCCGTCGCCGGATGCGACATCCGTCGCGGTCAGGTCGTCGCGGCTGTACTTGCCGGTGAGCACCCCACCGGCCAGCGGTGAGTACGGGACCACGCCCAACCCCATCTCACGCGCCATGGGGATCAGGTCACGTTCCCCCGTACGCTCGATCAGGTTGTATTCGATCTCCAGCGCGACCAGCGGTGACCAGCCGCGCAGGTCGGCGATCGCCTGCATGCGCGACACCTGCCAGGCCGGGGCGTTGGAGATCGCCACGTACAGGATCTTGCCCTGCCGGACCAGATCGTCCATGCCGCGCATGATCTCCTCGACCGGGGTCGTGAAGTCCCACACGTGCAGGTAGAGCAGATCGAGGTAGTCCGTGTTGAGCTGTCGCAGACTCGCTTCCACCGAAGCGAACAGGCTCTTGCGGTGACTGCCCCCGGAGTTCGGGTCGCCGGGCCGGCGCAGCGTCGTGTATTTCGTTGCCAGCACCAGGCTTTCGCGGTTGTCGCGGGTGAACTCGCCCAGCAGGCGCTCGGAGCTGCCATCGGTGTAGGTGTTGGCGGTGTCGATGAAGTTGCCGCCTCGCTCGACGTAGAGGTCGAACAGCTTGCGTGCCTCGTCCTGCCCGGCTCCCCAGCCCCACTCGGTGCCGAAGGTCGCCGCGCCCAGCGCCAACGGTGAGACCCGCAGCCCGGAGCGCCCCAGCAGCCGGTAGGTATCGAGGGTGAGCGACATCGTGTGTCCTCCTGTGCCGGTGATCCGTTGTCGAGAACAAGGCTGCGACCGCCATGAGCCGGCGGTAAGGGAGAGAGGTTCCTGGGAACGCCGGTCCTACCCTGGCTGTTGGAACGAACATGACGACCCACACCGTGGACCCCACACAGGAGTTGGCCGCGTTCCTACGGACCCGGCGCGAACGGCTGGACCCGCGCGATCTCGGTCTGCCGTCGCGTCGGCAGGCCCGGCGGACCCCGGGACTGCGCCGCGAAGAGGTCGCTGAACTGGCCGGGGTCAGCGTCGACTACATCGTGCGGCTGGAGCAGGGGCGCGGGCCGCGGCCCTCGGCGGACGTGGTGGAGGCGCTGGCCGGGGCGCTGCGCCTGGCCCCCGTCGAACGCGCCTATCTCTTCAACCTGGCCCGGCAGCGCCCCCGCAACGCCGACAAACCCGCCACCGCTGCGGCGCCGCCGCTGACCCGGCTGGTCACCGAACTGTCCCCGCTTCCGGCCATGTTGATGAACCACCGCTACGACATCCTGGCCTGGAACCGCGAAATGACGAGGCTGCTACTGGATTTCGACACCCTGCCTCCGTCGCGGCGCAATGCGATGTGGTTGTGCCTGAGACATCCGGAGACACGCGAGTTCTACGTCGACCGCGAACGCGTCGTGCGGGAGGGGATCGCGCACCTGCGCGCTGCGTGGGCCGCGCATCCGGAGGATCGGGCGTTGACCGACCTCATTGCCGAATGCATCGCTCATGACGAGGAATTCGCGCGATTGTGGGCCGAGCGGGACATCGAGGTCAACGGCCGCGGGCACAAGGTGCTGCGGCATCCTGACGTCGGTGTGATCGCGGTGGATTTCGAAGTGCTTGTGCCGCTTCAGGATCCGGATCAACGGTTGGTGGTCTTCCGCGCCGCGGACGATGAGAGCCAGTCGGCATTGGACCGGTTGTGCGCACGGTGAACGCCGAAATCGCCCCGTTGACGGCACCGAGATCCAGGTCCGGCGGCGGGCTGCCGGACTTAAGTACCGGGCCACGCCCGCCAGTTGGGGATCATCTCACTTGGTGAGTCCGCGGTAGCGGAGGGGTGCGCTCCAGGGACCTCAGGAGGTTTACTCGCCGCATGAGTGACACGAATGGAATGCTGGCCGGTAAGACCGTCATGATCACGGGTGCGTCAAGCGGTATCGGAGAGGCGGCCGCTCGTCTGTTCGCCGCCGAGGGAGCGGCGGTCCTCCTGATGGCCCGCCGCGAGGACGTACTGAAGCGATTAGCCCAGGAGATAAACGACTCGGGCGGCCGGGCGGCTGTCAGCGCGGGCGACGTCTCGGTCGCCCCGGACGTACAGCGCGCCGTGGACACGACCCGTGAGCACTTCGGCGCCTTGGACGCGGCCTTCAACAACGCGGGCTTCGCCGGCGACGACCTGTCCCCTCTGCATGAGCTCGACCAGGGCCTCTTCGACCGCACGATGGCCGTCAATGTCAGCGGCACCTGGAACTGTCTGCGCTCCCAGATCCCGGTGATGCTCGAAGCGGGGAAGGGCGTGATCGTCAACACGTCCAGCACCGCGGCCGTGGGGGCCACCGGAGCCCCCGTGCCCTACGTCGCCGCGAAGCACGCGGTGCTCGGCATGACCAGGGCCGCGGCGGCGGAGTACGCAGCACACGACATTCGCATCAACACGCTCGTCGTCGGCACCACCCGCACAGACATGATCAACCAAGCAGTCGAGGCCTACCCGGAGTTGGAGACGGCTTTCGTCGCCCGCCAGATGCAGAAGCGCATGGCCGATCCCGTCGAGATCGCCCAAGCGGCGCTGTGGCTGTGCAGCGACCGCGCCTCGTTCGCCACGGGGTCGGCACTGGCCGTGGACGGCGGGTGGACGGCCAGTTGACGGCTGCCCGCAGGTGGCCGAAAGGCGGGAGGCGGCGGGTGACAGGGCGCGGCCACCCCTTGAAGCCTTGAAGACGTCATCTCATTCGGCTGGGTAGCTGCCGGTCGAGGCGCGGACCGTTGAGCGGCTGGTGCCGGACGAGTTGTGGGAACTGTTCCGACGGGTCACGGGCACCTCGTGGATCAACGGGACAGTGCGTGTCGCGCGTGGCCGACAACCCAGCGGACCGGTGCGGGCGCCAAGGGCCGGAGAGACCTTCGGCTGTCTCTCCGGCCCACCCCTTCCCTTGGTTTCCCCTCGCGGGTCCGGGTCCGGGTCCGGGTCCGGCGGCGGGGCGGCCGGTCAGTCCTCGCCCCTGACGATGTTCCACTCGGGGGTCGACTGAGCCTGCCGGGTGTCGCGATCGACGACGGCCGGAACGTACGTACGGATACAGCTCGCACGTCGGCGGCGCGCCTTCGCCCAGCCCGTCTCGGGCCGACGGATGGTGCTCTTCTTGCTGACGTCCGCAGTCACGGCGGTTCATCTTCCTTCCGCGTCCGGTCTCGCTCGGGACCGGCTGATTCTGCCGCTGGTTGACAGTTCACGGAGCCGAGTCCCCCGGGCGGGCGGCCGGAAACATGGCCTCGGTTCCCGCGTGATCGACGCCTTCGGCGCGGAGGCGCACGGCAGTCCGGTGAGTCGGCCGGCCCAGCACGCGGCCGGTGTCCTGCCGCGCGGCTTGTCGGCCCGGTTCGCCGAGAAGGCCGGTACCGATCGGCTGCCGCTGGACGACGCTCCCCACGCGCACGAGGTCTTCCAGCAACCTGACACCGGTGCGGGCCGGGCTTCCCGAGCCCGGCACCACGCCGCCCGGACTAGCGTGCCCGGTTTCCCTTGGGCTTGCCGAACTGGTCCGGAGTTCCGTGCGGCGGCGGGTTCATCGGTTCCGGTGACGTCTCGGGCGAGACCGGTGAGCCGCCCGACGGCGGTGCCGGTCGCGGAGGAGAGGCTGCCGACCCGCTGCCGGTGGGCTCGGCGCCCGTCGAGAGCTGGTGCAGGCGCGCGGTGAGGATCTCCAGGACGGGCGTCCGGTGAGCATGACCGCGCTCGTGTTCCAGCAGATCCCTGAGTTCGGACTCGTCCAGCGCTCGGATGCGGTGCTCGATCTCGCCCAGAGGAAGCCCGTCGAAGTCGGCGACGGGCAGATCCGTGCTCTCGTCCGTGCTCTCGCCGGTGCTCTGTGCGTGGCGGGACGAAGTCATGATCGTCCTCCTGATTGCTGAGCTTTCTGTCTGTCGTCCGTACGGGTGCCCAGGTAGCCGGAACTCATCGCCGCCCGGCCCGCGCGCGACGCGCGGGCCGGGGTTCGCGTACTTCGGTGCCTCAGTGACGACCGCCGCTCAGTCGTTGCGGCACTCGTTGCCGGCCGCGGGGTTCAACAGGCCCACGATGTTGATGGAATTGCCGCACACGTTGATCGGCACATGCACAGGAATCTGGATGACGTTGCCGGACAGCACGCCCGGGCTGTCCACCGCCACACCGACCGGATCGGAGTCTGCGACGGCTGCTCCGGCGGTTGTCAGCAAGGCCACGCTCGCCAGGGCCGCCGCGGTCATAAGACGGATACGCATGGGGATCTCCCTTCAGACGCAGAGTTGCGAGTACTCCCACCATCACCGCGGGCCACGCCACGCGACATCGCTGCGCGTCCGAACGGGCGCACGTCGGCAACCGCACCCCTGCGGTGCGGTGTCCGATCTCGCGTTATGCGGTCCGAGGTGCGGGAACTCGTGGCGTGTCCACTCGGCCCGCCCCGGGAAAGGAGCACTGTGATGCCCGCAGGATCGAACAAGAAGCGTGAGCGGCAGTACGAGCACGTCAAGGAGAGCGCCGAGCGGCGGGGCGAGTCCACGGCCCGCGCGAAGGAGATCGCGTCCCGCACGGTGAACAAGGAGCGCGCCCGCTCCGGCGAGTCCAAGAGTTCGAGCAAGGTCTCCACCCGCGACCCGAAGTCCGCCTCGCAGCGCGGCGGGCAGCGCTCGCACAGCGGCTCCGAGGGGCCCACCAGGGATCAGCTGTACGAGGAGGCGAAGAAGCGCAACATCGACGGCCGGTCCGCCATGAACAAGCAACAGCTTCAGAAGGCGCTCGGCCGCTGATTCCCCCCTCTGCCGCTGATCACCCGCTTCGTGGCGACCACCCTTTTCGTGGTGATCAGCGCCCGCCGGGCGCGCGGTGACCAGCCGCGTCGCCCGGTCAGGTGCGCAGGAACAGGAGCACGGCCAGCACCCGGCGGGACTCGCTGCCCGTCGCCGGGAGGCCGAGCTTGCCGAAGATGCTGGAGACGTACTTCTCCACCGCGCGCAGTGTGATGACCAGCCGGTCGGCGATGCCCTGGTTGGAGTTGCCGGCGGCCATCAGCTCGAGCACCTCGCGCTCGCGTGGGGTCAGCCGTCCGAGCGGGTCGTCGCTGCGCCGCCGGGAGAGGAGGGTGGACACGATGGTCGGGTCGACGGCGGAGCCTCCGGTGGCGACCCTGCGTACGGCGCCCAGGAATTCGGGCACGTCGCTGATGCGGTCCTTGAGCAGGTAGCCGACGCCCTCCGCCGAGTCGGCCAACAGCTTCATGGCCAGGCCGAGTTCGACGTACTGGGAGAGCACCAGCACCCCGACCTCGGGGTGGGCCGCGCGGATCTCCACCGCCGCCCGGATGCCCTCGTCGCTGTGGGTGGGCGGCAGCCGGATGTCGACGATGACCACGTCGGGCAGCCGGGTGCGCAGCAGGCTGAGCAGTTCCTCGGCGTCCCGGCAGCGCCCCAGCACATCGAAGCCGGCGTCGCCGAGCAGCCGGGCGAGACCCTCCCGGAGCAGGACACTGTCCTCGGCGATGGCTACCCGCATGGCAGTTCCGCCTGTACGCGGGTGCCGTTGCCGCTCGACGTCCACACCCGGAGCCGCCCGTCGAGCGCCTCGACCCGGTCGGCCAGTCCCCGCAGACCGCTGCCGCCCTCGGTGTCGGCGCCGCCGCGGCCGTCGTCGAGGACCTCGACCACGAGCCGGCCGTCGGCCTGGGCGACGCTCACCGTCGCCGCGGTGGCCCGGGCGTGCTTCCCGATGTTGGCGAGGCTCTCGCAGACCACGTAGTACGCCGCGACCTCGACGGCTTCGGCGAGTCTGCCGTCGAGCCGTACCGTCAGCCGGACCGGCAAGGGCGCTCGTGCGGTCAGCGATTCGAGGGCGACGGCGAGGCCGTGCGCGCTGAGGACGGCCGGGTGCAGCCCGCGGGCGACATCGCGCAACTCCGCGAGGGAGGTGGCGATCTCGCCCCTGGCCTGGGACAGGCGGGTTCGGGCGGCCGGGTCGCCGTCGAGGCTCGACTCCAGCATGGCGAGGTCGAGGGAGAGCGCGATGAGCCGCTGCTGGGCGCCGTCGTGGAGGTTGCGCTCCAGCCGCTGCCGCTCCTGTTGGCCGGCTTCGATGACGCGGGCCCGGGAGCCGCGCAACTCGTCGACGTGGGCCCGTAGTTCGGCCTGCAGCCGGCCGGTTTCCAGGGCGATGGCCGCGGCGGCGCTGACCGCGTCGAGGAGTTCGCGTTCGTCGTTCAGCGCCACGTCGTGGATCAGGGCCGCCACCGGCGCGCCGTCGCGCTCGATGAGTGTGGTCGCCCGGGCCTGATCGGCGGGCAGTTCGAGCGGCTTGCCGTGCTGGTCGGTCCAACTGGCGAACTGCGGCAGCCAGTACAGCACCGCGAGCGACGGATCCCCGAGCGCCCGGGCCAGCGGGGCCCGCAGGTCGTCCGGTTCGGCCCGCAGCTCCACCACGAGGTCGCCGACGGCCGTCCGGGCCAGCCGGGCGCCCAGCAGGCCGGCGAGGAAGGCGACCGGGGCGAACCCGATCACCGCGATGCTCACCCGCTGGACCACCGGGAACGAGGGTCCGCCGAACACGCCCACCATCAGCATGACGGCGATCATCGCCAGGCCGAGCCCGAAGGAGTCGATCAGCAGCCCGAGGGACCTGCGCAGCGGCCGGCCGGCGGCCCGGCGGCGGGCCACGAGCTGTGCGACACCGGCGAGCGAGACCACGCTGATCACGATGAGCTCACCGTCGAACAACGCCGAGCCCACCTCCGGCGCGTCGACCAGCAGCAGGGGATGGTCCGGGCCGAGGCTGCCCAGCATGATCGCCACCGGCTGCACACCGACCGCGGCCACGTAGCCCAGGCCGACGAGCAGCCTCGCCGGCCGGCTCGTCAACCGGCCGGTCGGAAAGGCCAGGAACAGGTGCAGGATCAGCACCGTCGGCAGCAGGTCGCACAGCTGCCCGACGGTCCGTAGGGCGACGATGTCGGCCCACCACAGGGCCGTGGCGAAGGTGGCCACTCCCGTGAGGAGCATCAGCGGGCCGAAGCGGTTGGCGGGCCGGCGCCGCCACGCGATGAGGCCGGCCGCCGAGTAGGACACCGCCATCCAGACGATCAGCGTGGCGTGTACCGCCGGGATACCGGCCGCCGCGGCGAGAGTCAGGCAGCCGCCGGCAGCCGCGGCCACGAGCAGTCCCGCCAGGCCGCCGAGCACCACCGGACTCCGGGCGCGAACAGCCCGGCGTACCGCGGACGTTGGCATCGCTTCCCCCTTCCCGATCATTGCCGTCGGGCGTGACCGGGGCGCGACCGTCCACAACTGGCGTGCGTACGGCCGGAGATGAAGGGAGGCGTCGCTCGCACGCTACTCCCGGCACGGCACCGGCGCCAGCGCGGACACCGAACCCCCTCCCACCACCGGACCGTTCGGCCGCGGGGGTGTCCGCACCCCCGCGGCACACCAGAAACCCGCCCCCCACACCGGCCAGTGGCCCGCCTTACCCGCCGTACCGCGGACTGTCAGCGTGAGGAGCAGTCCCGAACCGCCCCCAAGGAGCCGTGATGAAGACCCGGGTCATCCAAGAGGAACCGGAAGAGCCCCGTCGGGGCGCCCTCGACGCACCCGAGCCCGAGAATCCCGGTCCGCCCCGATTCCCCGCCCCGAAGAGGACGTTCGTGTCCCGCCCCGCCGAGTGGGTGCGGACCCCACCCGGACACTCGTCGACAAAACCTGAGAGGTACCCCATGTCCCGACTGCTCTACCGGATCGGACACTTCTCCGGCCGGCACCCATGGCGCGTCATCATGACGTGGGTCGCGATCGCGGCAGCCGCCTTCCTGCTCAACCAGTCCTTCGGCGGCAGCACCGACGAAACCTTCAAGGTGCCCGGTGTCGAGTCGCAGAGGGCGGCGGAGGCGCTCCAGGACAAGTTCCCGCAGGAGACCACATCCATCGCCAACATCATCTTCCACTCCGACGAGGGACTGACCCGGCCCGAGGTCAAGGCGGCGATGGCCGAGGCACGCACCGGCCTTGCCGCGATACCGCACGTCGTCGCGGTGTCCGATCCGTACGACGCACGGGGCCCGACGCTGAGTCCCGACCGCCGGACCGGCTTCACGACCCTGGCCTTCGACACCGACGAAAAGGCCACCTCGGCGCAGTTCGACGCCGCGGAGCGAGCCACTGAGCCCGTCCGCGCCGCCGGAGTGCAGGTCGAGTACGACGGCGATCTCGGTTACGCGGGGACTGAAGAGGGGGGCGGCGTCTCCAGCGAGATGCTCGGCGTCGGGCTCGCGATCGTGATCCTGGCGGTGGCGTTCGGCTCCCTGGTCGCCATGAGCCTGCCGATCGTGGCCGCGCTGGTGGCCATCCTCATCGGCTCCAGCGCCATCGGCCTCATGTCCGGGGCCATGGCCGTCCCCCAGATCGCCCCGATCGTCGCCATGATGCTCGGCCTCGGGATCGGTATCGACTACGCGCTGTTCGTCCTGACCCGGCACCGGCAGAACCTGTCCAACGGCATGCCCGTGCCCGAGGCGGTGGGCCGCGCGAACGCCACCGCGGGCCTCTCGGTGCTGTTCGCCGGCGTCACCGTCATCGTGGCGATCACCGGCCTGCAGCTGTCGGGCGTCCGGATGCTCACCGTGATCGGCTGGGCCTCGGCGCTGATGGTCACGGTGACCATGCTCGCCGCCCTCACCCTGCTGCCCGCACTGCTCGGCCTCGCCGGCCGACGGGTCAACAACCTGCGGATTCCCCTCGTGAAGCCGAAGCCGGCGTACAACCCGAGGTCCAAGTCCAGCCGCTGGTCCGCCAAGGTGGTCGCACAGCCCGTTCGCTACGGCGCCGCCGCCCTCGTTCTGCTCGGCGTGCTCGCCGTGCCGGTCTTCTCCATGCACCTCGGCTTCTCCGACTCGGGCAACGACGCTTCGACCACCACCACACGCAAGTCGTACGACCTCCTCGCCGAGGGCTTCGGGCCAGGTGTCAACGGTCCGCTGCAAGTGGTGATCGAGATGAACGGAACCGACCCGTCCACGGTCGACGGCGTGGGCCGGGCGTTGCGGGACGATCCCGGCATCGCCTCCGTGGGCGCCGTGGCACTCAGTCCCAAGGGCGACCTGGCGTCGTTCGACGTCACTCCGACCACCGCACCGCAGGACGCGAAGACCGGGGAGCTCGTCGATCACCTGCGCCAGGACCTGCTGCCCGACGCGTTGCGCGGAACCGACGCGAAGCCGATGGTCACCGGTGCGACCGCCATGAGTACGGACCTCTCCGGGCAGCTCCAGCAGCGCATGCTGTGGTTCCTGGGTGCCGTGATCGGACTGTCCTTCGTGATCCTGCTGATCGTGTTCCGGTCGGTCCTGGTGCCGCTGAAGGCCGCGATCCTCAACGTCCTCAGCATCGGTGCCGCGTACGGAGTGGTCGTCGCGGTCATCCAGTGGGGCTGGGGAGCCAACCTCATCGGCCTCGAAGACGGCGTCCCGATCTTCCCGCTGGCGCCCATGCTCATGTTCGCGGTTCTCTTCGGACTGTCCATGGACTACGAGGTGTTCCTGCTCAGCCGGGTGCGCGAGCAGTTCCAGCGCCACGGTGACGCCAAGGCGGCGGTCGTCGAGGGCGTCGGCTCCACGGCCCGGGTGATCACGAGCGCCGCACTGATCATGATCGGTGTGTTCGGTGCGTTCATCCTGATGGACGAGGCCACGACCAAGCTGTTCGGCATCGGCCTCTCCGTGGCCGTCATCCTCGACGTGACGCTGGTCCGGATGGTCCTCGTGCCCGCCGCGATGAGCCTGCTCGGCAAGCACGCCTGGTGGCTGCCGGGCTGGCTGGACCGGATCCTGCCGGACATCCACCCCGAAGGCGACGCCGCGGACGACCTCCTGGCCGTCCCCGCGACGCCGCCGGCGGACCTGGCGGCGACGGCGCCGGGCGCCCGGTAGTCATCCGTCGGGGGCGGCGGACAGTCCGCCTCCCCCGGCCGCAGCTCCAGTCCGACGCCCAGGCGCGCCACAGCGCCTGGGCGTCGAAGGCACGGTGGCGGCGTCCTCCCGTAGAGCCCACTCCATCCGGCAGACTCCGCACATGGAGATTGCCGAGCTCGTTCGAACCCTGGACAGGGAAGGCCGGTTGCTGGCGGGGGCCGCGGCGGAGGCCGGGGTCGACGCCAAGGTGCCGACGTGCCCGGGCTGGCAGGTGCGGGACCTGCTGCGGCACACCGGCATGGTGCATCGCTGGGCCACGGCGTTCGTCGCCGAGGGGCACACCTCGTACCACCCCGACGGGGGTCTGCCGGAGCTGGACGGGGCGGAACTGCTCGCCTGGTTCCGGGAAGGGCACCGACGGCTCGTCGACACGCTCGCCTCCGCCCCGCCCGACGTGCGGTGCTGGGCCTTCCTGCCCGCCCCATCACCGCTCGCCTTCTGGGCCCGGCGACAGGCCCACGAGACGACCGTGCACCGGATCGACGCGGAGTCCGCGCTCGGTGGCGCCCCGAGCGAGATCTCCGTGGACTTCGCGGTCGACGGCATCGACGAGCTGCTGCGCGGCTTCCACGTACGCCGCAAGAGCAGGGTGCGGACGGACGAGCCACGTGTACTGAGGGTGCGCGCCTCGGACACGGACGCCGTGTGGACCGTACGGCTGTCGACCGAGCCACCCGTGAGCGAGCGGGGCGAAGTGACGGACGCCGACTGCGAGTTGGCGGGACCGGCCGCTCAGCTCTATCAGGCGTTGTGGAACCGTCGGCCCTTCCCGGTCGTGACGGGAGACTCGTCGATCGCGACGCTGTGGCGCGAGAAGTCAGGGGTCACCTGGAACTGAGCGACACGGGAAGTCGTCACCCGCCCGCCAGCATCCGCGTCAGCACCGCGCGCTGTACCGGCAGCACCTCGCCGTGCAGGGTGCGCCCCTTCGGGGTGAGGGAGACGCGTACGCCCCGCCGGTCCTCGGGGCACATGCAGCGCTCCACCAGGCCGTCCTTCTCCAGCCGGCCGATCAGCCGGGACAGGGCGCTCTGGCTCAGGTGCACGCGCTCGGCGATCTCCTGGACGCGGTACGAGCTGCCGCCGTCGGCCGGTGTGCTCGCGGCCAGCACGTCGAGTACCTCGAAGTCACTGGCGCCCAGGCCGTGTTGATGCAGCTCACGGTCGAGTTCGCACAGCGTGCGCGCATGTACCGCGAGGATGTCGCGCCACTGGTCCACGAGCCCCTGCTCGGCCTTCTCGACAGCCGCCATGGCCGCACCTTAGCAAAAAAACAACTTTGTTGCATCGGCATTAAATGCATGCGCATGTACCGTGAGGCGCATGACCTCTCCGCTCACCACCTCCGCGGCTCCGTCCTCGGGGGTCCACTGGACACCTCGCCTGTGGGGCACCCTCCTGGTGCTCTGCGCCGCGATGTTCCTGGACGCGCTGGACGTGTCGATGGTCGGCGTCGCCCTGCCGTCCATCGGTTCCGAACTCGACCTCTCCACCTCGGCCCTGCAATGGGTCGTCAGCGGCTACATCCTCGGTTACGGCGGCCTGCTGCTCCTCGGCGGACGCACCGCCGACCTGCTCGGCCGCCGTCAGGTCTTCCTGGTGGCCCTCGGCGTCTTCGCGCTCGCCTCGCTGCTCGGCGGGCTCGTCGACTCCGGCCCGCTGCTGATAGCCAGCCGGTTCATCAAGGGCCTGAGCGCCGCGTTCACCGCGCCCGCCGGCCTGTCGATCATCACCACGACGTTCCCCGAGGGCCCGCTGCGCAACCGCGCCCTCTCCCTCTACACCACCTGCGCCGCCACCGGCTTCTCCATGGGTCTTGTCCTGTCCGGACTGCTCACCGAGGCCAGCTGGCGGCTGACCATGCTGCTGCCCGCGCCCATCGCGATCGCCGCCCTGATCGCCGGCCTGAAGCTCATCCCGCGCAGCGAGCGCGAGCAGACGCACCGCGGCTACGACATCCCCGGCGCGATCATCGGCACCGCCTCGATGCTGCTGCTCGTCTTCACCGTGGTCCAGGCCCCCGAGGTCGGCTGGGGCACGGCCCGCACGCTGCTGTCGTTCCTCGCCGTCGCCGTCCTGCTCACCGTGTTCGTACGCGTCGAACGGCGCAGCCCGAGCCCGCTGATCCGGCTCGGTGTGCTGCGCTCCGGCAGCCAGATCCGGGCCCAGCTGGGCGCCATGGCGTTCTTCGGCTCGTACGTCAGCTTCCAGTTCCTCGTCACGCTCTACATGCAGTCGCTGCTCGGCTGGTCGGCCCTGCAGACCGCGCTCGCCTTCCTGCCCGCAGGGGCGCTGGTCGCGCTGTCCTCGACGAAGGTGGGGTCCGTCGTCGACCGGTTCGGGACACCGCGGCTGATCGTGTTGGGCTTCGCCCTGATGGTCGTCGGCTACGCGCTGTTCCTGCAGGTCAGTCTCGACCCGGTGTACGCGGCGGTGATCCTGCCGTCGATGCTGCTGATCGGCGCGGCCTGCGCGCTGGTCTTCCCGTCCCTCAACATCCAGGCCACCAACGGCGTGGAGGACCACGAGCAGGGCATGGTCTCCGGTCTGCTCAACACCTCGGTACAGGTGGGCGGCGCGATCTTCCTGGCCGTCGTGACGGCCGTCGTGGCCGCGAACGCCTCCGAGAGCTCCGCACCGCAGGCCGTCCTCGACAGCTACCGCTCCGGTCTGGTCATGGTGACCGTGATCGCCCTGGCCGGCCTGCTCGTCACGGCGACGGGACTGCGCACCCGGCGTACCACGCGGCAGGCGACGGTCCTGGTCGCCAAGTCCGAGCCCACACAGGCGGAGGCGAGGGCCGAGGCGGCGGAGGAGCGGGTGACGGTCCGCGACTGATCCCGCGATCCACGACCGCTTCGCAGCCCGCGGCCCGCGACCCGCGGCCGGTCTTCCGACGATGTGCGCCCGGCGGGCTTCCTTGCCCCGCCGGGCGCACGCCTGTGACACTTCGGGACATGGAACACACCGGGGGACGGCGGACTCAGTCCGAGCGGGACGCGATGACCGTCGAGATCGGATACGCGTTGTTCAGCGCGGCGTTCGCGGCGGCGGTGCTGTTCGGGGCCGTGGCCGGTCCCGCGCTGCTCTTCGACCTGCCGGGTGTCGTCGAGCAGGCGGAGTTCGCCCTCGGGTCCGCACTCGCGGCCGTCCTCTTCCTGGTACGCGTGATCAGCGTGCTCTTCCGTTTCCGGCAGGGGCCTCAGCCCAGCCAGCCCGGCCGCACCAACCCCGACTCATAGGCCAGCACGACCAGTTGGGCCCGGTCACGGGCCCCCAGCTTCACCATGGTCCGGCTGACATGGGTCTTGGCCGTCAGCGGGCTGACGACGAGACGGCGGGCGATCTCGTCGTTGGACAGCCCGATGCCGACCAGCGCCATCACCTCGCGCTCCCGCTCGGTGAGTTCGGCGAGCGCGTCCGCGACAGCGGGCTCCTTGGAGCGGGCCGCGAACTCGGCGATCAGCCGACGGGTCACCCCCGGCGACAGCAACGCGTCGCCCTCCACCACCGCCCTGACAGCGCGCAGGAGTTCCTCCGGCTCGGTGTCCTTGACGAGAAAGCCGGAGGCTCCGGAGCGGATGGCCTCGAAGACGTACTCGTCCAGTTCGAAGGTGGTGAGCATGACCACCTTGACATCCTTCAGGTCCGTGTCGTCGGTGATGTGGCGGGTCGCGGCGAGGCCGTCGAGGACGGGCATGCGGATGTCCATCAGGACGACGTCCGGCCGCAGTTCGCGCACCTTGCGCAGCGCCTCCTCGCCGTCGGCGGCCTCCCCGCCCACCTCGATGTCGGGCTGCGCGTCGAGGAGTGCCTTGAAGCCTGCGCGGACCAGTGACTGGTCGTCGGCGAGCAGTACGCGGATCACCGGTCCTCCTTGAGCTTGAGGGGCTTCCCGGCGGACGCCCCGAGCGACTTCTTCTTGAGCGGCAGTACGGCCAGCACCCGGAAACCGCCGTCCTCGCGCGGCCCGGCCTCGATCGTGCCATCCAGGGCCGCGGCCCGCTCCCGCATTCCGGCCAGCCCGTTGCCGCTGCCGCCCGCCTCCTCGCCGGTCGCCGGGCCGTCGTCGTCGATCCGGAGCCGCAGGGTGTCGCCCGCGTGGTCGACCAGCACGCGGGCGCGGCGCGATCCGGAGTGCCGTACGACGTTGGTCAGCGCCTCCTGGACGATTCGGAAGGCGGCCAGGTCGGCGCCGGGCGGGAGGCTCCTGCGCGCGCCCCGGGTCTCGACGCCGACGGTGAGGCCCGCGCCCGCCGCCTGCTCGACGAGTTCGGGCAGCCGGTCGAGGCCGGGGGCCGGCGCACGCGGCGCGTCACCGGGCGCACGGAGGGTGTCGAGCACCTGGCGGACCTCCCCCAGCGCCTCCTTGCTCGCCGCCTTGATGGTGGTGAGCGCGGTGCGGGCCTGTTCCGGGTCGGAGTCGAGGAGCGCGAGGCCGACACCGGCCTGGACGTTGATGACCGAGATGCTGTGCGCCAGGACGTCGTGCAGTTCGCGGGCGATCCGCAGCCGCTCCTCGTCGGCGCGCCGCTTGGCCGCCTGCCGGCGTTCCGCCCGGTCGCGGTCCCACTGCTCACGGCGTAGCCGGGCGAGTTCGGAGACCGCGAGGATGGCCACCATCCAGGCGGCGATGGCGACCTCCTCGCCCCACGGGGAAACCGTGTCGTCCTTCGGCGGCAGCCACTGATAGAGCCAGTGGCCCACCAGGAGATGGACCGTCCCCAGGGTGCCGAGCGCGGTCCAGGCCGCCCAGCGGTGCCCGGCGACGATCGCGCTGAAGCAGGAGAGCGCGACCGTGAGGAAGATCGGCCCGTACGGGTATCCGGCGAGGAAGTAGACGAGGGCCGAGGCCGCGGTGCCGAAGACCACGGGCACCGGATACCGCTGCCGCCACAGGAGCAGCAGGGCGCCCGCGAGGAGCAGTGCCCGGGCGAAAGAGTCGAGGGCTTCACGCTCGGGCTGCTGGGCGGCGGCGAAGTTGCTGCCGACCAGCACGAACACGGTGAGCAGCAGGGTCGACCGCCACGGCAGACCAGGACGGCCGCCCTCTTCCCCCTCGTCCCGGTGGTTCCACCACGAGGGCCCGTTCCACCGGCGCCGCGGCGGACCGCCCCTGGCCCAGGGGGGTCCACCGCACCGGGCTGAGCGCTGCTCTTCCATGCCCGCAACGCTAGACGCCACCGGCCGTCACCGGCGTCAGCCGAGCGAGGTGATCACACGTACTCCCGGTGGAGTACCCGCTCCGGCTCGGGGTCCTGGGCCTCCCTGATCCGGAAGCGGCGCAGCGCCTTCGGTGCCCACCAGTTCGCGCGACCGGCGAGCCGCATCGTCACGGGCAGCAGGACCACCCGGATGAGGGTCGCGTCGACGAGGATCGTCAGGGCCGTGCCGATACCGAGCTCCTTCAGGAAGACGACGCCGCCGGTGGCGTACGACAGGAAGGACAGCGCGAGGATGCCTGCCGCGGCGGTGATCAGCGGGGCGCTGCGCCGGATGCCCTCGCCGACCGCGCGCTCGGTGTCGCCGGTCCTGTCGTGCTCCTCCTTGATGCGTGACAGCAGGAAGACCTCGTAGTCCATCGACAGGCCGTACGCCACGCAGAACATCAGCACCGGAATGCTCGGCTCGATCGAACCGGTCGCCGTGAAGCCGAGCACTCCGGAGAGGTTCCCGTCCTGGAAGACCCACACCAGGCAGCCGAACATCACCGACAGGCTGAGCAGGTTCAGCACGGTCGCCTTGGCGGGCAGCAGCACGCTGCCGGTCAACAGGAAGAGGATCAGATACGTCGCCACGAGGACGATCCCGGCCGCGAGCGGCAACCGTTCGAGGAGCGTGGAGCGGAAGTCGGTGGTCTCGCCCGGGTAGCCGCCGACCAGTACGCCGGCGGGGGCGGGCGTGTCGCGGACCCGGTCGACGAGCGCCGGCACGTCGCCGTACATCGCCTCCTGGGTGGGCACGAGGGCCAGCCGTACGCGGCCGCCGGGTGCCGTCAGCCGGTTCTGGCCCGGTTCTCCCGTCCGCTGCCCGTCTCGGTAGGCGCCGGAGGGCGCATCGACCTGGAACACGCCCGGGATACGGGAGAGTTGGGCGGCGTACGCGCCTGTGCCGGCCTTTGCCGCCGACGTGTTCGTGAGCGGTTCGGTGAGGACGACCTGGATGGTGTCGGTGGGTTCGGCGGCGAACTCCTTGTGCACGATTTCGGAGGTGGTGCGCGAGGAGGTCCCTTCGGGGAGTGCGCGCTCGTCGGGGAGGCCGAAGCGCAGGCCCAGGAGGGGTGAGGCGGCGAGAAGCAGGACGGCGAGCACCCCGGTACCGGCGAGCAGCGGGCGGCGCATCGCCGCGAGGGCCGTGCGGTGCCAGAAGCCGGCGGCAGGGGCGGTGCCGGTCCGTTCGACGCGGTGGCCCCAGCGGGCCAGGGCCGCGGGCAGGAAGAGCACGGCTCCGGTCACCGCGGTCGCCACGACGAGCACGCCCGCGTACGCGAACGAGCTGAGGAAGAAGAACGGGAACACCAGCAGGGCGCACAGCGACACCGCCACCGTCACGCCGCTGAACACCACCGTGCGCCCCGCGACCGCGGTCGCCCGCACCACGGCATCGGGCTGGGCGTGCCCGGCCGCGCGCTCCTCCCGGTAGCGGCTGATCACGAACAGGCTGTAGTCGACGCCGAGTCCGAGGCCCAGGACGAGCGCGAGGTTCGCCGCGAACGTCGACACCTCCGTGAACTGCGCGATCGCCCGCAGTCCTGCGAGTGTCCCGAGGACCGAGAGGAGGCCGACCGCGACGGTCAGCAGGGCGGCCGTGGTGCGCCGGTAGACCAGGATGAGCAGGAGCACGACGGCGGGCAGCGCGAAGAGCTCCGCGCGCAGGAAGTCGGTACGGGCCTGTTCACCGACCTGTCGTGAGATCTCCTCCTGTCCGCCCACCTGCACGGTGAGTTCGGGGGTCGTGCGCGTCAACCGGGGCGAGAGTGTGGCGAGTTGCTCGCGCGCTTCCGTGGCGCTGCCTTCGAGGCGGGCCAGCAGGAGCGCGCGACGGCCGTCGGTGCCGCGCAGGGCCGGGCTCTCGGCGTCCCAGTACGAAGTGACGTCCGTGACCAGGGGCAGCTCCGCCACCTCTCGGGCGAGCGCGCGGGCCGCCCGCTCTGTGCGGGTGCTGTCCACATCACCGTCGCGTGCGGTGACGAGCAGCGCGAGGTTGGGGTTGCCGGTGCCGAACTCCTCGCGCAGTACGTCGCCGGCGCGCACCGACTCCGTGCCGGGTGCGCTCCAGCGCGAGAGGTCCAGGTCGCCCTGGGCGCCTGCGCCGTACGCGCCGAGGCCGAGGAAGGCGAGGAGTACGCCGATCAGGACGGCGCGGCTGCGCCGCACCGCCAGGCGGCCGAGCCGGGTGAGCATCGTGGTGGGCCTTTCTCCAGGTACCGGGTGGGTGGTCCGTGCCGCCACGGTCGGGGCCGCCGCTGACCGTCCGCTGGAAGATCCACTGGAACTCGGGGGCCGGGATACTCTCGACGCATGGGTGAGGGGACACGGAAAGGCCCGCGCGCGGACGATTCGGGTGACCGCCTGCGCTTCGAACTGCTCGGCCCGCTCAGGGCGTTGCGCGACGGGGCCGAGGTGCCGTTGGGGCCGCCGAAGCAGCGCGCCGTACTCGCCGTACTGCTCCTCCAGGAGGGGCGTTCGATCTCGTACGACGGACTGGTCGACGCGGTGTGGGGCGGCGCCCCGCCCCTGCACGTACGCAATCTCGTGCAGAAGTACGTCTCCGGGCTGCGCCGGGCCCTGGGCGAGGCCGCGGAGTTGTCGTGGACCGGCAGCGGCTATCTGCTCACCGGAGTGTCCGTCGACGACCTGCGGGAGCGGCGGCGGCTGGTGGACGAGGCGATCGCCGCGCGCGACGCGGGTGAGCTGCGGCGGGCGAGTGAACTGATCGAACGTGCCGAGGAGTTGTGGCGCGGTGACTTCGCGGAGGGCCTGCGGGCGCCCTACTTGGCGGCGGAGCGGCTGCGCTGGACCGAGAAACGGCTCACGGTCCTGGAGGCGCGGCTGGCCGGCGAGATCGAACTCGGCAGGTCCTTCGAGTACGTCCACGAGCTCGTCCGGCTCGTCGCCGCGCACCCGCTGCGGGAACGGCTCGTCGAACTGCTGATGCTCGCCCTGTACCGGACGGGCCGCTCCTCGGACGCGCTGACCGCCTACGAGGCGGCGCGGCAGCGGCTCGCCGAGGCGCTCGGCGCCGACCCGGGGCCACCGCTGCGGTCACTGCACGCGCGGATACTGCGTCAGGACCGCGACCTGCTGCCACTGCCTCCGGTGCCGGTGTCCTGAGGGAACACGAGGCCCACTCCGTGGCCGAGTCGGGCGGCCGCGTGCCGGAAGAACGTCTCCCGGTCCTCCACGACACGGTTGAACTGTCCGAACAGCTCGAAGCCGACGAGCCCGTACAGCTGCGCCCACGCCGCGACGATCGCCGCGACCACCTCGGGCGGCAGGTCGGGGGCGAGGTCGTCGGCCATCCGCCGGGCCTCGGGCCTGAGTTCGGCGGGCAGCGGGGAGACGGCCACACCGACGCCCTGGTGCGCGTCACGGACGATGCCGAAGAGGAGCAATCCGACCCGTGAGGCCGCCGGCACGGTCGTGTCGGGCGCGGTGTATCCGGGCACGGGCGAACCGTAGATCAGCGCGTACTCGTGCGGATGCGCCAGCGCCCACTCGCGTACGGCCTCGCACACCGCGGCCCAGCGCCGGACCGGACCGGCGTCCGCCACTTTGCCGTGGGCCGCCTCGACGCTCTCGCCAAGCGAGTCGTAGGCGTCGATGATGAGCGCGGTCAGCAGGTCGTCACGGCTGGGGAAGTAGCGGTACAGCGCGGAGGAGACCATGCCGAGCTCGCGGGCCACGGCGCGCAGTGAGAGCTTGGCGGCGCCTTCCTCGGCGAGCTGTCTGCGTGCCTCGTCCTTGATGGCCGCGGTGACCTCGATCCGGGCTCGGGCACGGGCTCCTCGTGCGGTACTCATGCCGGCCAGTGTCCCATGAATTCGGAGCACCGCACACAAACGAGATCGATGCACCACAACAAGAGTGGTGCTCTAAAACGAGAGCACTGCTCTTGCTTTGGATCGCCGATCTCGTGCACACTGCTCTCAAGCGAGAGCAGTGCTCACACTTTCCGCTCCCAGGAGGAAGTCACCATGTCCGCGTCCGCACATGTACAGAAGCCCGGCTGGTTCACCGTGAACGTCTTCAACCGCGCCGTGGCATGGATGACCCGCCGCGGCCTCAGCGTCTGGGGCTCCCGGGTCCTGGCCGTCCGCGGCCGCAAGAGCGGCGAGTGGCGCACCACCCCCGTCAACCTGCTGACCGTGGACGGCGAGCAGTACCTCGTCGCACCGCGCGGCCACGTCCAGTGGACGCACAACATGCGGGCCGCGGGAGGCGGCGAACTGCGTCTCGGCAAGAAGGTGGACGTGTTCACCGCCGCCGAGGTCTCGGACGACGACAAGGTCCCGCTGCTGCGCGCCTACCTCAAGCGCTGGAAGGCCGAGGTCGGCGTCTTCTTCAACGGCGTCGGCCCCGACTCGTCCGACGAGGAGCTGCGGCGCATCGCCCCCGACCACCCGGTCTTCCGGATCACCGCCAAGAGCTGAGCCCGGGCCCGAGCAGCTCGGGCTCCCGCGGCTCCGCCCGGTTCTCCCGGCTCCATCAGTTCTCCCGGCTCCCCGCAGGTCACCGGTCGAGCGCGGTCAGGGCGCGGCCGATCATCGGGTGCGTCCGCACGAGCTCGCCCAGAGTGGTGGAGCCGCGGGTGATGCCCGCGAACGCGTTCCAGGCCGGCCGGAATCCGGTGAGCGCGGTGTGGAACATTCCCGGGCGGCGCTCGAACGCGGCGAGCATCCGCTTGCCGACGCTCATCTCGACGCCGAGCCCCGCCTTGATGGCGAAGGCGAAGTTCAACGCCTGCCGCCGCGCGTCCACGGCGTCGTGGGCCTCCGCGATCCGCACCGCCCACTCCCCCGCGAGCCGCCCGGAACGCAGCGCGAAGGAGATCCCCTCGCGGGTCCACGGTTCCAGGAGCCCCGCCGCGTCGCCGCACACCAGCACCCGCCCGCGCGACAGCGGCGAGTCGTCGGCGCGGCAGCGCGTCAGGTGCCCCGACGAGATGCTCGGCTCGAAGCCGGCGAGGCCGAGCCGGGCGATGAAGTCCTCCAAGTACCGCTTGGTGGCGGCCCCTTCACCGCGTGCCGAGATCACGCCGACGGTGAGCGTGTCGCCCTTGGGGAACACCCACCCGTAACTGCCCGGGATGGGGCCCCAGTCGATGAGGACCCGCCCCTTCCAGTCCTCGGCGACGGTCTCCGGGACCGGGATCTCCGCCTCCAGGCCGAGGTCGACCTGGCCGAGCTTCACCCCGACGTGCGCTCCTATCCGGCTCGCGCTGCCGTCCGCGCCGACCACGGCCCGCGCCAGCACCGTCTCGCCGTCCTGTAGGACGACGGCCACGGTGCGCCGGTCCGGGACGGCCGAGCCGTGCTGCTCCACTCGGGAGACCGTGACGCCTGTACGCAGGTCGGCGCCCGCCTTCTGCGCGTGCTCGACGAGCTGCTGGTCGAACTCGGGCCGGTTGATCAGCCCGAAGAGCATCTGCTTGGAGCGGCGGGTGCGGGTGAACTTGCCGTCGAGCGAGAACGTCACCGCGTGCACCCGGTCCTGGAGCGGCAGCTCGAAGCCGGGCGGCAGCGCGTCCCGGGTCGGTCCGATGATGCCGCCGCCGCACGTTTTGTAACGGGGCAGCTCCGCTTTCTCCTGCATCAGGACGCGGCGCCCCGCGACCGCTGCCGCATAGGCGGCCGAGGCGCCCGCGGGCCCCGCGCCGACCACGACGACGTCCCACACCCGCTGTGCGTCGTCTGAAGAGTTCTCGCTGCTCACGATGGTCTGCCGCTCCGATCCAGCCGCCTGCCGCACCTGCTCCACGCATCCTACGGCGGCGATCGCCGAGGACTGCTGTGGGAGGATCGGCAGCGTATGCGCCGTGCACACTCAAACGCACGTGCATCGCACACGTACCCACCCGTACAACGTCGCACCCACGAGGAGCGTGCCCATGTCGTCGAATCCGGTCGCCGAGACCGTCGCCTCGCTGATGCCCAGGGCGAAGGCGGAGCTCACCGAGCTGGTGGCCTTCAAATCGGTGGCGGACTTCGGCCAGTTCCCCAGAAGCGAGAGCGAGGGCGCCGCGAAGTGGGTGGCCGACGCGCTGCGCGCCGAAGGTTTCCAGGACGTCGCGCTGCTCGACACCCCGGACGGCACGCAGTCGGTGTACGGCTTCCTGCCCGGGCCCGAGGGCGCGAAGACGGTGCTCCTGTACGCGCACTACGACGTGCAGCCGCCGCTCGACGAGGCCGGCTGGCTGACGCCGCCGTTCGAGCTGACGGAGCGGGAGGACGGCCGCTGGTACGGGCGCGGGTCCGCCGACTGCAAGGGCGGCCTGGTCATGCACCTCCTCGCCCTGCGCGCGCTCAAGGCGAACGGCGGTGTCCCGGTCGGCGTGAAGGTGATCGTGGAGGGGTCGGAGGAGCAGGGCACGGGCGGCCTGGAGCGGTACGCCGAGGAGCACCCGGAGCTGTTGGCCGCCGACACGATCGTCATCGGCGACGCGGGCAACTTCCGGGTCGGTGTGCCGACGGTCACGACCGCACTGCGCGGTATGACCCTCATGCGCGTCCGGATCGACACCCTCGAAGGCAACCTGCACTCCGGGCAGTTCGGCGGCGCGGCGCCCGACGCGCTCGGTGCGCTGATCCGGGTACTGGACTCGCTGCGCGCCGAGGACGGTTCGACGACGGTCGACGGGCTCACCGGCGAGGACGGGTGGGACGGTCTGCAGTACGACGAGGACAGGTTCCGCACGGACGCCAAGGTCCTCGACGGTGTGCGGCTGATCGGCTCGGGCACGGTCGCCGACCGCATCTGGGCCCGGCCGGCCGTGACCGTGCTCGGCATCGACTGCCCGCCCGTGGTCGGCGCCACCCCGTCCGTGCAGGCGGCGGCCCGTGCGCTGATCAGTCTGCGGGTGCCGCCGGGCGTGGACGCGGCCGAGGCGACCAAGCTGCTCCAGGCCCACCTGGAGACGCACACGCCGTGGGGCGCGCGCGTGCAGACGGAACAGATCGGCCAGGGCCAGGCGTTCCGCGCCGACACCACCAGTCCCGCGTACGCGGCGATGGCGGAGGCGATGAGCGTCGCCTACGACGGTGCCGAGATGCGGTACGCCGGTCAGGGCGGCTCCATTCCGCTGTGCAACACCCTCGCGTCCCTCTACCCGCGGGCGGAGATCCTCCTGATCGGGCTGAGCGAGCCGGAGGCGCAGATCCACGCCGTGAACGAGAGCGTGTCTCCGGAGGAACTGGAGCGGCTGTCGGTCGCGGAGGCCTTGTTCCTGCGCAACTACGCTGCGAGCTGAGCGAGTTCACCTCGGACCGAACCCGGCCGCCCGGGCAGGGCCCGCGGGTCCCGGCGGTGCCCGCCACACAGACGGCAGCATCGCGCTACAACTCCCCGCGCACGGCGTGCTGTTCGCGGGGGGACACAATCGCCGCCGCACCGGCGGCCGGCACAACCGCGCCCGGCGTCTTCGACCTTGGCCTCGCCCTCGACCGGCAGCGGACTCTCCGCTCCTTCCGTGAACCGGCCCTGCTCGACACGGAGATGGCGCGCTTCGGACACGGCGATCCGGTGACCCGCATAAGGCGGCCTTGGTGAAGTCCGGTGCGGCACAGCGCCCCAAAAGGAGCGCGGGCTGTGTCGACGTGCGGCTCCGCCGCGATGGGGGTCCCCCTGGTCATGGGGGTCCCCCCGCTCGAGCGAAGCCGAGAGTGGGGGAGAAGCCGAGAGCGGGGGAGCGACCAGCCCCCACCGGGCCGCGCCCGCGGCGGAGCCGCACGTAGATACAGCAGCACCGTCCTTCCAGCGGAGCGCTCAGCTCTGGCCGACGGGCACCCCGGCCTCCAGATACAGCGCGGCCCCCCGCTCGCGTGCGCGCAACGCCCAGCGCAGGCGCTCGTAACGGACGGGCGGCAGCAGACCGGCGGCCTCCTCCTCGGTGACGAAGCGCCAGCCGCGCAGTTCGGGGCCCGGCAGCAGCATCCGCCGGGCCTCGGCGCCGTCGAGCCGGCCGCCGTCGAAGAGGAGGCGCAGTCCGCCGTAACCGGGGGGCGCGGGCGGTTCCCAGTCGACGACCAACAGGCCTGGTACGTCGTCGAGTTGGATGCCGGTCTCCTCGGCGACCTCGCGCACGCCCGCGCGCGCGGGGGCCTCACCGGATTCGACGACACCGCCGGGGAACTCCCAGCCGGCCTTGTACGTCGGGTCGACCAGCAGCACCCGGTCCTGCTCGTCGAAGAGGAGCACCCCGGCGGCGACGGTCTCCGAGGTGGGCTCCGGGGTCTGCACGATGTCTGAGACGGCGGCCGCTCCGCTGCGCACGGCTTCGGCGATGCGCACGGCGGTCTCGTACGGGGTGAGCGCGCCGGTGTCGAGGAGGTGGGCGTCCGCGGTGAGCCAGCCGGCGAGAGCGGTGCGGTACGGCTCGATGTGGTCGTACGCCCACTGGTGCACCCGTATCTCACCGTCCGGGAGGTCCGGTGGGACCTCCCGGCCGGCTATTCGCTCGCGCAGGATCGTTTCCGCCGGGGCGAGAAGCACATGGCGTACCGGAATCCTGCGGGAGGCGAGTCCGCCGAAGATCTCGTCGCGGTAGTCCTGGCGCAGCAGTGTCATGGGGACCACGAGGACGCCGCCGAGTTCGGCGAGCATCGCGGCCGCGGTGTCGACCACGAGCCGCCGCCAGATCGGCAGGTCCTGGACGTCGCCGACCTCGGCGAGACGTTTGGCGGGCAGCAGGTGCGTCAGCCCCGCGCCGATGAGCTCGGGGTCGAAGAGTGTGCTGTTCGGGATCAGGTCGATCAGTTCCCGTGCGGTGGTGGTCTTCCCCGCACCGAACGCACCGTTGATCCAGACGATCACGGTTCCCCCCTCTGCTGTTGACCCCCGTAGGCTTGCCCGCTCCACCCTGCCACGGAAACCAGGCCCTGATGAGGTCGCCTTCCGCGAGGCCCGGCACAAGCGGAAGCCCGGCCCTGAGGTGGGCCGGGCCTGGTGTGACGGGAGGTGGCCCCGGAGAGCCGACGGAGTCGGTCAGCCGTTCTGCTCCAGGGGGTTCTCGTCCATGGACAGGCTGCCGTCGTTGACCGTCCGGTCGAGGGCGCTGAGGGTGTCCTGTACGTCGAGACCGCCGAGGGCATCGCCGTCGACGGAGTGCGACGGAGTGACCGCCGCCACTACGAATCCGGCGGCGAGGGACGCGATGGCGAGCATGCTGCGCTTCTTCATGCCCGGTTCAACTGCGGACGCGCCCATGGGTCACGGTCCCGCCGTGACATCCGATGTCCTGTTCCACCACAGCACGACAGGTCCTACCGTAAAACGCGCACGGATGACACGTACATGAAGACATCCAACCTTTCGCGAGTACGGAGGAACGTAACGATGCGTCACCTTCTCACCCGCACAACGCGCCGAAGAGCACTCGGAGCACTCGCCGCAGGGCTTCTCGGCATCACGGGACTCACCGCGCCGGCTCCGGCCGCGCAGGCCGCGACACCGGCCGCACCAACCGCTCCCGCCGCACCCGCCCTGGACGACGGCCTGGCCCTCACCCCGCCCATGGGCTTCAACAACTGGAACTCCACGCACTGCCGGGCCGAGTTCAACGAGGAGATGGTCAAAGGGATCGCGGACATCTTCGTCGACAAGGGGCTCAAGGACGCCGGGTACCAGTACGTCAACCTCGACGACTGCTGGGCGCGGCCGGAACGGGACGCGAACGGCAAGCTGGTGCCGGACCCGGTCCGGTTCCCCAACGGGATCAAGGCTGTCGCGGACTACGTCCACGCCAAGGGCCTCAAGTTCGGCATCTACACCAGCGCGGGCACGAAGACGTGCAACAGCGCGGGTTTCCCGGGCGCGCTGGGCCACGAGTACAGCGACGCCCAGCAGTTCGCGGACTGGGGCGTCGACTACCTCAAGTACGACAACTGCAACAACCAGGGTGTGGACGCCAAGCTGCGCTACACGACGATGCGCGACGCGCTCAGGGCCGCGTCGCAGTCGACCGGCCGGCCCATCGTCTACAGCATCTGCGAATGGGGCCAGAACAAACCCTGGGAGTGGGCCGCGGACGTCGGGCATCTGTGGCGTACGACCGGGGACATCAGTGACAACTGGGGCTCGATGCTGTCGATCCTCAAGCAGAACCTGCCGCTCGACCAGTACGCCGGTCCCGGGCACTGGAACGACCCGGACATGCTGGAGGTCGGCAACGGCGGCATGACCGGCACGGAGTACCGCTCGCACTTCTCGATGTGGTCGGTCATGGCCGCGCCGCTGCTCATCGGCTCCGATCTGCGGTCGGCCTCCGAGGAGACCTTCGACATCCTCGGCAACAAGGAGGTCATCGCGGTCGACCAGGACCCGCTGGGCAGGCAGGGCGCCGTGGTCTCCTCCGAGGGTGGGCGCTGGGTCGTCGCCAAGGAGATGAAGGACGGCAGCCGAGCGGTGGCCCTCTTCAACGAGACCGGCAGCGCACAGCGCATCGCCACGACCGCCCGGGCCGTCGGACTGCCCGCGGCCGACGCGTACACACTCCGCGACCTGTGGCAGCACAAGAGCTACAACACGGCGGGCACGATCTCGGCGACCGTCCCGGCACACGGCACGGTCCTCGTCCGCGTCTCGGCCGACGCCAAGTGGGCCAAGAACCCGCCCGCTGTCGAACTCGCCCTGGACGGCGGCACGTTCGTCGAGGGAGGCGAGCCGGTCGCCGTGACGACCTCGGTCACCGACCTGGGCCGCACCCCCGCGACCCGTGTCTCCGTCTCCCTGAGCGGACCCGCGGGCTGGACCGTGCGGGCGAACTCGCCGACCACCGCGGGGATCGTGCCGACGGGCCGGGCGTTGCACACCAAGTGGACGGTGACCGCGCCCGCGAGTGCGCCCGCGGGCTCGTACGAGCTGACGCTGAAGGCGACTTATCGCTCACCCGGCGGGATCCGGGCCGAGAGCGTGGTGCCGCTGACGACGTCCGTGGTGGTGGCGCCACCCTCGGGCACGTCGTCTCTGGGTGATCTTCCCTGGCTCTCGACCACCAACGGCTGGGGGCCCGTTGAGCGCAACACGAGCAACGGTGAGAGTGCGGCGGGTGACGGCAACCCCCTCACGATCAACGGTGTCGTGTACCCGGAGGGGCTCGGCGTCCACGCGGAGAGCACCGTCGAGTACTACACGGGCAAGGCCTGCGAGACCGTCACCGCGCAGGTCGGCGTCGACGACGAGGAAGGCGCCGAGGGCTCCGTCGCCTTCGAGATCTGGGCCGACGGTACGAAGGCCGCCTCGACCGACGTCCTCACCAACGCCCAGGCCGCACAAGCCCTTTCGGCCGACGTGAGCGGCGCGCAGGTGGTACGCCTCGTCGCCACGGACGGCGGCGACGACATCACGTCGGACCACGGGGACTGGGCGGACGCGCGGCTCACCTGCTGACGGGTGGTCGGCAATCGACCACCACCAACTGCCGCGCCCCTGAAGGGGCCTTGGCCGATCGGA
>NZ_JBFAHW010000067.1:0-55737 GCF_040654355.1 Streptomyces sp. NPDC050704
GGCGCGCCCACGTCGAACCGCCGACGCGGGGACGTCGAGGATCTGATCGGCTTCCCCCGTCCGGCACGCCTCGTCAGGGGCGCCCCGTAAGGGGCGCGGGGAACTGCGCGACCAGCCCCCACCGGCCCGCAGGTCACGCACGCCCCTTCCCGCGAAGCGATCCGAACTCAGCCCGCAACCTCGGCCCGGTCCCCGCCCCACATCGTGTGGAACGACCCCTCCCGGTCCGTACGCCGATACGTGTGCGCCCCGAAAAAGTCCCGCTGCCCCTGCGTGAGCGCCGCAGGCAACCGCTCGGCGCGCAGCGCGTCGTAGTAGGCGAGCGCCGCCGCAAACCCCGGAGTCGGCACACCCTGGTGCACCGCGGAGACGAGAACCGCCCGCCAGTCGTCCTGCGCCGCCCCGATCTCCTGCGCGAACGTCTCGTCGGCGAGGAGGCTCGGCAGATCGGCCCGCGCGTCGTACGCGGCACGGATCCGGTCGAGGAACGCGGCACGGATGATGCACCCGCCACGCCAGAGGGCGGAGACCTCGCCCAGATCGATGTCCCAGCCGTACTCGGCGCTCCCCGCGGCGATCTGGTGGAAGCCCTGCGTGTACGACACGATCTTCGACGCGTACAGCGCCTGCTCCACCTGGTCGGCGAAGGCCGCCGCGTCCGACTCGTCCATCGGCTCGGCCTTCGGCCCGGCGAGTGCGCGCGAGGCCTCGCGCAGCTCGGTGTGGCCCGACAGGGACCGGGCGAAGACCGCCTCGGCGATGCCCGACACCGGCACGCCCAGGTCCAGCGCGATCTGCACGGTCCAGCGGCCCGTGCCCTTCTGCTCCGCCTGGTCCTGGACCACGTCGACGAACGGCTTGCCCGTCGCCGCGTCCACGTGCGACAGGACCTCGGCGGTGATCTCGATCAGGTAGGAGTCCAGCCGCCCGGTGTTCCAGGTGCGGAAGATGTCCGCGATCTGCGCGGGGGAGTAGCCCGCCACATCACGCAGCAGCTGGTATGCCTCGCCGATCAGCTGCATGTCGGCGTACTCGATGCCGTTGTGCACCATCTTCACGAAGTGGCCGGCGCCGTCGGGACCCACGTGCGTGACGCAGGGCGTCCCGTCCGCCGCCTTCGCGGAGATCTTCTCCAGCATCGGGCCGAGCGAGTCGTACGACTCCACCGGACCGCCCGGCATGATGCTCGGACCGAGCAGCGCGCCCTCCTCGCCGCCGGAGATACCGGCGCCGACGAAGTGGATGCCCTGCTCGCGCAGCTCGCGCTCCCGGCGCCGGGTGTCCGCGAAGTGCGCGTTGCCGCCGTCGATGATCATGTCGCCGGGCTCCAGGAGCGGGGCGAACTCGTGGATCACCGCGTCGGTCGGCTCGCCGGCCTTCACCATGATGACCAGGCGGCGCGGCCGTTCGAGGGCGGCCACGAACTCCTTGGCGGTATCCGCCGCGACGAAGGTGCCCTCGCTGCCGAACTCCTCCACCAGCGCGTGCGTGCGCGAGGCCGTCCGGTTGTGCAGGGCGACCGTGTATCCGTTGCGTGCGAAGTTACGGGCGAGATTGCGCCCCATGACCGCGAGACCCGTGACGCCGATCTGGGCTGATGTGCTCATACGGTTTGGCTCCTAAAAGGTCCTGAATCGGTGGTGCCGGTCGTGCCGCCAGTATTGCCCCACTGACCATCCTGACTTGCCCGTTCGCCGACCGCACGTCCTGAACTGCCGATGATGTGTACGCAGTGAAGCCGCGACTGCCTCAGCGCCCTGCCGAACTTCGCCGTCACGTCCGCCACGGACGTATGCACAACGAGTCACGAACGAGGGTGTATTCCCGGTCACTTGGCGGGATGACGCGGCTGGTTGTCCTCTTGTCACGGCCTGTTAGCAGCGTTTACTTTTGCCGCTCCTGACGCTTGTCTAGGGGGGCTCCATCATGGCCGTACGCGGCCGGCACCGCCGGTATCAGCCGAACAGGATCAACCGCGCCTCTCTGACCGTCTCGGTGGGCGGCGCCGGCATGGCGATACCGCTCATCGGTACCGGCGTCGCGCACGCGGCCGACGTCGACACCTGGAACAAGGTGGCCGCCTGCGAGTCGACCAACAACTGGGACATCAACACCGGCAACGGTTACTACGGCGGACTGCAGTTCAGCCAGTCCACCTGGGAGGCCTACGGTGGCCGGGCCTACGCGGCGCGCGCCGACCTCGCCACCAAGGACCAGCAGATCGCCGTCGCCGAGAAGGTCCTCAAGGGTCAGGGACCCGGCGCGTGGCCGACCTGTTCGGTGCGGGCCGGCCTCACCCGCGGTGGCGACACCCCCGACATCAACCCGTCGGGCACCTCCACGAAGGACACCAAGCGCACCGTCCGCGACGTACAGCCGCAGACCACGCCCCAGTCGCAGGCCGGCACCGCCGAGATGTACACGGTCGTCCGCGGCGACACGCTGTCCGGCATCGCGGGCTCCCGCGAAGTGCGGGGCGGCTGGCGCCAGTTGTACGACACCAACCGCAAGACGGTGGGCGCCGATCCGGACATGATCGTTCCCGGCCAGCGACTCAGCCTGAAGACGAAGGCCAAGCCGGACACGGACGACAAGTCCAAGCCGACCGACAAGGCCTCGACCGACAAGGCGTCGACGGAGAAGGCCTCTTCGGAGGGGAAGACCGAGAAGAAGAAGGCCGGTTCCTCGACGGGCTCCCTCACGGCCCCGGTGAGCGCCGGCACCGGAACGGCCTATCGTGCCGCGGGCTCCTCCTGGTCGAAGGGCTACCACACGGGCGTCGACTTCCCGGTGCCCACCGGCACGTCGGTCAAGTCGGTCGCGGCGGGCACCGTCGTGACCGCGGGCTGGGGCGGATCCTTCGGATACCAGGTGGTGATCCGGCACGGAGACGGCCGCTACAGCCAGTACGCCCACCTGTCGGCGATCTCCGTGAAGAGCGGGCAGAGCGTGGTGAGCGGCCAGCGCATCGGCCGTTCCGGTTCCACGGGCAACAGCTCGGGCCCGCATCTGCACTTCGAGGTGCGGACGGGGCCCGGTTTCGGCAGCGACATCGATCCGGTCGCCTATCTGCGCGCGGGTGGCGTCAGGATTTGACGCCGGAACGGATTCCCGTGGAACGGATCCCCATCGGTGCGGGGAGCAGCATCGGCAGGTAGGCCAGCCCGTAGTAGGCGCCGGGCCACGGAGCGTCGTCCGTGGCGTCCGGCGTCTCACCGGCCGCGGGGGGCCCGTTGGCCTCGGAGGGCGGCAGGAAGGCCTCCTCCCGCGCGGAGACCGGCCCCCCGGCGGACGCGAGCGCCTTCTCCCGTACGTCACGGACTCCCGCCTTGTCACGTGACGTGAGTGGCTTCTCCCGTACTTCGGCGTTGTTGTTCCGTGCCACCGCGTTGTTGTTCCGCATCCCTGCGTCGTCCCGCACGCCCGCGGAGACCAGCTGGTCTGTCGGGACGAGCTGTTCCGCCGAGACCAACCGCTGTTCGACCGCGACGGGCTGCTCGGGCAGGACGGCGGTCTCCGTGAAGCGGCCCGGCAGGGCGTTCATGGAGTCCACGGACACCTCGGGCTCGGGTGCCCCGGCCGCCGCCGGAACCGGCTGCTCCGGAAGCTCCGCGCCGCTGACGCTGCTGATGCGCTCCGTGGTGAGCAGGATCAGGCCGCCCGCGGCGACGACACCGGCGCCCAGCGCGAGGGCGGTGCCCGTCTCGCCGTAGCGGAAGGTTTCTCCGAACATCGTGAGGCCGACCGCGGCGGCCACGATGGGGTTTACGACCGTCAGCGTGGCCAGCGGAGCCGCGAGACCGGCGCCCCGGTAGGAGGCCTGCGACAGGAGCATGCCGGCGGTCGCCAGGACGCCGATCACGGCGAGGCTCGGCAGGTCGGCGAGCGAGACGCCGCCCGTCCAGTCCACCGCGACCGTCTTCGTGAACACCGACGACATACCGAAGGCAACACCGGCCGCGATCGCCAGCAGGATGCTGCGGACCGCCGGGTGGCGGTGCACCGCGCGGGCCGCCATCATCAGCGCCACCACCGCGCCACCGGTGACCAGGGCCACCACCACGCGCTGGGTGCTGTTCAGGGACTGCGAGTCGGCCGTGCTGACCAGTGCCAGCAGTACGGCCAGACCGACCGTCGCCATGATCGCGCCCCGCCAGGCCGTCGCCCCGGCCCTGCGGCGGACGAAAACGGCCGCCATGGGAAGCGCGAACACGATGGTCAGCGCGCCCAGCGGCTGGACCAGGCTGAGCGGCCCGTAGGCCAGCGCCACGACGTGCAGCAGTCCGCCGAGGCCGTTGAGACCCACGGCGATCCACCAGGCGACCTGACGCATGGGAGCGTACGACTGGCCCGGCGTCGACGCCGCGACCTGTTCCTGCACGATCGCACCGCCGGCGTAGGCCACGGCGGAGACGAGGGAGAGCAGCACGGACAGCACCAGGGCGTTCATGCGTCACTCCTCCTCGTGTGGTTGTCGGGCTCCGGCGAGCGGAGCGTCCGGCGCGGCGAACCGTCGGCTTCCATGGTTAATACGATCCCTCGTGAAAGGTCCCGTGTCGTCGTACCTGAGCAGTCAATGGGTCCTACTGCCGATGGAGTACGTCCTTGTCCCGGTCATCCCCAGGGTGGGTATCACCGGGTACAACCCTCCTGATGGCGCCCTTATGCCCGCTTGGTGTATTTGATCTCCGTGGACCTCGACCCCGATCTCAACCGGCTGGCTTCTCTCGAAGGTTTCTTCGCCCTGCGCACAGGACGACCGTCGCTGCCGACGCTCGCGGAGGCGTACGCGGCACCCTGCGTCACGATCAAAGGGGATCCGCTTACTTTCCGTGTCCGCAAGGTGGCGCGACTGCTGGACGCGCCCGAGGTACGGATCGCGGTCTCGGTGACGCAGCAGGGACTCGCGGCCCGGCTGTGGTCGGTGGCCCTGGGCGCGGCCGCGCTGTACGGGCGGCTGCCCGACCTCGACCCGCGGCTGCTGCGCTGGGACGCGGACGGCAGCGCCCCGGACGACCTGTGGCTCTCCGAGGTGCGCGCGCTGCCCGGCGACACGGCGATGATCCGGCGGGTCGTGCACCACGGCCACCTCGAACCCCTCGCGGCGGCCCTGCGCGCCCGGCACCCCGTCGCCGCAGGCCTGCTGTGGGGCAACGCGGCCTCCGCGCTGGCCGGAGCCGCCCGCGAACTCGACCGGTGGGCCCGCGCCAATGGCCGTCCAGAGGTGGGCGATCGCGGCCGCGCACTCGCCGTGGACCTCCTCGACCACCCCGACCTGCGGGACACCGGCACCCTGAACGGCACGGCGTTCCGTCGGCGCAGCTGCTGCCTCTACTACCGGATTCCCGGCGGCGGAGTATGCGGGGACTGCTGTTTCGCGCGTCCTCCCCGTCGAGTCTGAGCACGGAACCCGGCGGGGCTTCCGTTGCGGTCTTCCCCAAGAGCCACTTCTGGGTGACCATGTGGGAATCAGCCGCTGAGACAGGGGGTTCCGGGTGCGAGTGGGACTGCTTACCCGGGAGTACCCGCCGGATGTGTACGGCGGTGCGGGGGTCCATGTGGAGTTCCTCGCCCGGGAGTTGAGGCCGCTCGCCGACCTGGACGTGCACTGCTGGGGCGAGGGCGCCGCGGGCGGAGTCGTACGGCACCGGTCCTGGCCCACCCTCGACGGCGCGAACGACGCGTTGCGCACCTTCTCGGTGGACCTCTCCATGGCCGCCGCCCTCGAAGGCCGGGAGCTCGTCCACTCGCACACCTGGTACGCCAACCTCGCCGGCCACTTCGCGAAGCTGCTGTACGGCGTCCCGCACGTCATGACCGCCCACTCCCTGGAGCCGCTGCGCCCCTGGAAGGCCGAGCAGCTCGGCGGCGGCTACGCCCTCTCCAGCTGGGCGGAGCGCACCGCGATCGAGGCCGCCGACGCCGTGATCGCCGTCTCCGGTGCCATGCGCGAGGACATCCTCGGCTGCTATCCGTCCCTGGACCCGGCAAAGGTGCGCGTCGTGCACAACGGCATCGACACCTCCCTCTACCAGCCGGACCACGGAACGGACGTCATCACCCGCGTCGGCCTAGACCCGAGCCGCCCGTACGTCCTGTTCGTCGGCCGCATCACGCGCCAGAAGGGCGTGCCCCACCTGCTGCGCGCGGTACGGGACATCGACCCGGCCGCGCAGGTCGTGCTGTGCGCGGGCGCCCCCGACACGCCGGAGATCGACCAGGAGTTCCGCGACCTCTACCAGGAGCTCAGCCGGGTACGCGAGGGTGTGCACTGGATCCCGCAGATGCTGCCGCGCCCGGACGTGATCCAACTCCTCACGCACGCCACCGCGTTCGTCTGCCCCTCGGTGTACGAGCCCCTGGGCATCGTCAACCTGGAGGCGATGGCCTGCGGCACGGCCGTCGTGGCCTCGCGGGTCGGCGGGATTCCCGAGGTCGTCGCGGACGGCGAGACCGGGCTGCTGGTGTCCCTCGAGGGTTCCGCCGACGGGCCCGCCGAGGAGTACGAAGCGCGGCTGGCGCGTGCCCTCGACTCGCTGCTCGCCGATCCGGAGACCGCCCGGAGGATGGGCGAGGCGGGACGGGAGCGTGCGGTGCGGGAGTTCGGATGGGACGCGGTGGCCCGGCGCACGGTCCAGCTGTACGAGGAACTCCTCAAACAGGCGTAGCCCACGGGGGAATAGTCGTCCGACCAGGGGTAGTTCTCTGGCAGGCGTGGTTCAAAGAACGTGGCACAACAGGGCGGTAGAGGGGCGGCGGCATGCGACGCGGTGGACCTTCGGTGCTGGGAATCGTGCTGGCAGGCGGTGAGGGCAAGCGACTGATGCCCCTGACCGCGGACCGGGCGAAACCCGCGGTGACATTTGGCGGAACGTATCGCCTGGTGGATTTCGTACTTTCCAATCTCGTCAACGCCGACATCCTGCGCATCTGCGTGCTCACGCAGTACAAGTCGCATTCCCTGGACCGGCACATCACCACGACCTGGCGGATGTCGAGCCTGCTCGGCAACTACGTCACTCCGGTGCCGGCCCAGCAGCGCCTCGGCCCGCGCTGGTATCTGGGCAGCGCCGACGCGATCCTGCAGTCGCTGAACCTGGTGCACGACGAACAGCCCGAGTACATAGCGGTGTTCGGCGCCGACCACGTCTACCGCATGGACCCGCGGCAGATGCTGAACCAGCACATCGAGAGCGGGGCTGGCGTGACCGTCGCGGGCATCCGGGTGCCGCGGGGCGAGTCGTCGTCCTTCGGCGTCATCGCCCCCGGGTCCGACGGCCAGACCGTCGACAGCTTCCTGGAGAAGCCCGCCGACCCGCCGGGCCTCCCGGACGACCCCGAGTGCGTCTTCGCCTCCATGGGCAACTACCTCTTCACCACCAAGGCCCTGGTGGAGGCGCTGCACCGGGATGCCGAGGACCCGAACTCCGTGCACGACATGGGCGGTTCCATCCTGCCCATGCTCACGGACCGCGGCGAGGCCCAGCTGTACGACTTCAGCGAGAACCACGTCCCCGGAGAGACGGTCCGGGACCAGGGCTACTGGCGTGACGTCGGCACGCTCGACGCGTACTACGACGCCCACATGGACCTGATCGCGGAGCGGCCCGCCTTCAACCTGTACAACCGCAGCTGGCCGATATACACCCACTCCGGTCAGCTGTCGCCCGCCCGCTTCAACGCCGGCGGCATCGCGAGCGAGTCGATCGTCAGCGCGGGCTGCCTGATCCGCGGCCAGGTCACGCGCTCGGTGCTCTCCCCGGGTGTCGTCGTCGACCCGGGCGCCGTCGTCCAGGGCTCGGTCCTGCACGACAACGTGCACATCGGCCGGGGCGCGGTCGTACGCGGCGCCGTCCTCGACAAGAACGTACAGGTGCCACCGGGAGCGACGATCGGCGTCAACCCGGAACGGGACCAGGAGCTCTACACGGTCTCCAAGGGAGGCGTGATCGGGCTGGGCAAGGGCCAGCAGGTGCCGTAGAGGAGAGGTCGTCCCGTCGTTCCGTCGGTCAGTAGTGGTCCGGCGAGTGGTCCAGTCAGCCGTCCAGGAGAGGGCCGTGGTCGTCAGCGAGTGCGTCTTCTGCGCCATCGCGCAGGGCCAGGCCGAGGCGAGCACCGTCTACGAGGACGACGCGGTGGTGGCCTTCATGGACCTCCAGCCCGTCACGCCCGGCCATCTCCTGGTCGTCCCCAAGGCACACGCGGTGGGCCTGGAGGACCTCGACGAGACCCTGGGCGCCCATGTGTGGGTGGTGGCCCACCGGCTGGCCCGCGCGCTGCGCCGCTCGGCCCTGCGCTGCCGCGGCATCAACTTCTTCCTGGCCGACGGCGAGGCCGCCTTCCAGGAGGTCTTCCACGTGCACCTGCACGTCTTCCCGCGCTTCGCCGGGGACGACTTCCGGATCGACGCGAACTGGCAGGTGCGCGAGCGTGCCGAGCTCGACGAGAGTGCCGCCGCCGTCCGCGCCGGGCTGGCGGCACTCGCTCCTCGGCAGCGCTGAAGAGACTGCCGGCTTGTCATGAGCCTGGACAGGACTCGTGGTGCGTGCTGTCATGCCAACTGCCGTTCCTGACAACGTTATCCAAGATCGACCACCCCTGGAGCGACGAGCCGCCACCTTCCTCGAGCCCGCAAGCAAGGAGGAACACGTGCGCATCAGACGACCCAGAAGACTTGAACGTCCCAGAAGACTCGAACGACTCAGAGCCCGACTCGCCTTACTGCTCGCAGCGGTACTCGGTATCGCCGGACTCACCGCCGCCCCCACCGCCGCGGCGCCCGACGACCCCGTCGAGGTGCACGGCCTCAAGGGCGAGTACTACACCCAGTCCGCCCCCGGAGCCTTCGACTTCCACGAGCTCAAGGCCACCGGGTTCGACCCGAAGCTCGACTTCGACAACCTCGAACCACGGCTGAACCTCGCCACCGGACGGTCCGACGACGTCAGCGTCCGCTGGACCGGGAAGATCGTGCCGGAGAAGACCGGTCCGACCACGTTCTCCGTCATCGGTGACAACGGCTTCCGGCTGTGGGTCGACGGGAAGCTCCTCATCAACCACTGGGTCGACGACTGGGACCGGGAACAGACCGCCGAACCCGTCGACCTGACGGCGGGCCGCGCCTACGACATCAAGGTCGAGTACTTCGAGCACTACGGCGGCTCGAACCTCCACCTGCGCTGGACGGAGCCCGGCGGCAGCAAGGAAGCCGTCCCGCAGTCGGCGTTCCGGCTCCCGGACGGCTACGACTACGACGGAGCCGTCGCGGCCACCGTCCTCAAGGACGGCCGCACCCTCAGGCTCGACTTCGCGCAGGAACTCGCCGCGCCCCCGGCCGGACTGACCGACCACATCGAGGCGGTCATCGGCGGCACCAAGTGGCCGCTTACCACAGCCAAGCTGGACCCCGCGGACTCCAGGGCCCTGCTCGTCGGCCTCTCGGAACCGGTCGTCGGCAACAAGACCGGCACCGCTCGGGGCACGACCGACCTCCGCTACGACGGCGAGGGCGGTCTCTCCGGCTCCGATGGCAACGTTGTCGGCGCCTTCTGGACCAGCGGGCCGAACCACTCCACGTACCAGCTGCGCACCAAGTGGGCCGACGAGGTGGGCCCGGGCAACGCCCATCCCGAGTACCCCAGGCCGCAGTTGAAGCGTGACGCCTGGCGGAACCTCAACGGGCGGTGGCAGTTCGCCGCGGCCGAGGCGGGGGAGAAGCCCCCGGTCGGCAAGCAGCTGACGGAGCGGATTCTCGTCCCCTACCCGGTGGAGTCCCAGCTCTCGGGCATCGAACGGCACGAGGACCGCATGTGGTACCGCCGCACCTTCACCGTCCCCGCCGACTGGGACATCGGCTCCGGCAAACGGCTGCGGCTCAACTTCGGCGCCGTCGACTGGCGGTCCGAGGTGTACGTCAACGGCACCAAGGTCACCGAACACCAGGGCGGCTACGACAAGTTCAGCGCCGACATCACGGCCGCGCTCAAGCCAGGCCGCACTCAGGAGCTGATCGTCGGCGTCCACGACCCGACCGACTCGGCGGACGGCGAGAACCCGCCCGTCGGCAAGCAGCGCCTCGACCCCAGCGGCATCTGGTACACCCCGTCCTCCGGTATCTGGCAGACCGTGTGGATGGAACCGGTCGCCGCCGACCACGTCGACTCGCTGAAGCTCACACCGGACGTCGAGAACGGCCGACTCGGCCTGGAGGCAAAGGGCGTTCGAGACGGCGTCCCGGTCACGGCAACGGCGTACGAAGGAAAGCGGAAGGTCGCCACGGTGAGTGGCCGCACCGGACAGCCGCTCTCCCTGAAGATCCCCGACGCACGGCTGTGGTCCCCGGACGACCCGTTCCTCTACGACCTCAGGGTGAGCGTCGGGCGCGACCGGGTCGACAGCTACTTCGGGATGCGGTCCGTCGCCGTCGAGAAGGTGAACGGCACCCCGCGTACGGTCCTCAACGGCGAGCCCGTCTTCATGATGGCCACGCTCGACCAGGGCTTCTGGCCGGACGGCCTGCACACGGCACCCACCGACGAGGCCCTCGCGTACGACCTCAAGGCGCACAAGGAGATGGGCTTCAACTCGGTCCGCAAGCACATCAAGGTGGAGCCGGACCGCTGGTTCCACTGGGCCGACAGGCTCGGACTGCTGGTCTGGCAGGACATGCCGTCCATGCGCTCCGACCGCACCCCGGACACCGCGGCCCGTGCCCAGTACGAGCGCGAGATGAAGGAGATGATCGACGAGCACGCGAGCAGTCCCTCGGTCGTCATGTGGGTCACCTTCAACGAGGGCTGGGGCCAGTACGACCAGGCCCGCATCGCCGACCAGGCCAAGGCGTGGGACCCGACGCGGCTCGTCAACAACATGAGCGGCCTCAACTGCTGCGGAGCGGTCGACGGCGGCAACGGCGACATCGCCGACGCACACGGCTACCCGACCCCTCTGCTGCCCGCACCCGACGGGAAGAGAGCGCTGGTCAGCGGCGAGTACGGCGGCCTCGGGCTCGCGGTGCCCGGACACGCCTGGTCGGTGCAGATGACGTACGTGAACGCCGACCCGGCGACCTACACGGACGACTACCTGGCCCGCCTCGGCGAGGTGCGCGCGCTGGTCTGCCGGGGCGGCAACGGCGCCGTCTACACCCAGATATCCGATGTGGAAGGGGAGCTGAACGGCCTCATGACGTACGACCGCAAGGTCACCAAGCCCGATGTGCCACGGCTGAAGGCCGCGCACGAGGCGCTGATCCGCGATGCGTCCCGGGCGGCCCCCACGGGTTGCCCTGTCACCGACAGCTGACCCCGTAGGCCACATGGGTCCCGCCCCTTTCACCTGGGGCGGGACTTAATCTGGTGTTAACTGTGCGTAGCTTGATCGTACTTGACCGTAATCGCTCTGTCGGGATTGACTGCTGGCTCACCCGTCGTCGACGCGAGAGCAAGCCATTGACTTCTGACCTGCTCGCACCACTCGACCTGGCGTTCTGGAACATCGAGTCCGCCGAGCACCCCATGCACCTCGGGGCACTCGGGGTCTTCGCGGCGAACTCGCCCGCCGCGGCCCCGCACGCGGCCGAACTGCTCGCGGCCCGCGCGGCCGGCGTCCCCGGACTGCGCATGCGCATCCGTGACGTCTGGCAGCCGCTCGACCTGCGGCAGCCGTTGGCCTTCGCCTTCGGCGGCGCCGCCCGCGAGCCCGCCCCCGACTTCGAACCGTTCGACCACGTTCGGCTGCACGCGCCCGTCGCCGACTTCCACGAGGCCGCGGGCGCGATCATGCAGCGGCCCCTGGAGCGCGGGAAGCCGCCGTGGGAGGCACATGTGGTGCCCGGCGTGGACGGCACCTCCTTCGCGGTGCTCTTCAAGTTCCACCACGCCCTGGCCGACGGCCTGCGAGCACTGACGCTCGCCGCGGCGCTCATGGATCCCATGGACATGCCGACGCCCCGACCGCGCCGTGAGGAGCCCTCCCGGGGCTTCTTCCCGGACGTCCGCAAACTGCCGGGCCTGGTCCGCGGCACGCTCTCCGACGTGGGCCGGGCCCTCGACATCGGTACGTCCGTCGCGCGCGCCACCTGGGGCGTCCGGTCCTCCGCCGCCCTGGTCTCCGAGCCGACCGGCACCCGCCGCATCGCGGGCGTCGCCGTCGAACTCGACGACGTGCACAAGATCCGCAAGAGCGCCGGAGGCACCGTCAACGACGTCCTGATCGCCGTCGTCGCCGGCGCCCTGCGCCGCTGGCTCGACGAGCGCGGCGACGGCAGCGACGGCGTCGCGCCCCGCGCCCTGATCCCCGTCTCACGGCGCCGTCCACGCACCGCGCACCCGCAGGGCAACCGGCTCTCCGGCTACCTGATGCGGCTTCCCGTCGACGACCCGGATCCGCTCGGCCGGCTCGGCACGGTCCGTATGGCCATGGACCGCAACAAGGACGCGGGGCCCAACCGGGGCGCCGGCGCCGTCGCCCTGCTCGCCGACCACGTGCCGGCGCTCGGACACCGGATTGGCGGTCCCGTCGTCGGTCAGGCCGCCCGGCTGCTCTTCGACATCCTGGTCACCAGCGTGCCGCTGCCCAGCCTCGGCATGAAGCTCGGCGGCTGCCCGCTCACCGAGGTCTATCCGCTCGCCCCGCTGGCCCGCGGCCAGTCCCTCGCGGTCGCGGTCTCCACGTTCCGCGGCCGCGTCCACTACGGGCTCGTCGCCGACGCGGAGGCCGTGCCCGACCTCGACCTGCTGGCCAAGGCCGTCTCCGCCGAGGTGGAGGAACTGATCACCGCCTGCGTGCTCTGAACCGCCGCCCGCGGGTACGGGGACAGCCACTCGCGGGTCCCGTGGATCTCCGTCCACGGGCCCGCGGGAGGACCGGTGATCATCTCGGGTTTGGTGCATTTGCCTGCGCTCCGTAAAATTCCGCCTTCGAAAGCGAACGCGGTTCGAGCGCGGCGCGAAACCCGAGAAACGGCAACGACGATGACGGTGACAGACGACAGCCAGGCGGCCCCCGCCGTGGACACGGCAGAGGCGGCCGCGGAGGACTCGTTCGGTCCCGGCATCGACCCGGAGCGGCTGGCCGTCTGCCTCAGCGTGCTCGAAGAGCTGGAGAAGATCGAGGTCGACCACCCCGACGCGATCGCCGTGCGCCGGGCCACCGCGGGCGTCTACCGCACGGTCAAGCAGCGCCGCCGCCAGGAGCGCCGGGCCGCCAAGACCGCGCACGACAAGGCGGTCACCGAGTCCACGGCCACCGGCTCCGCCCAGCGGATCGACGACGAGACGGAGGGCATCCTGCCCTCGTCCGTGACCGACGCCGGCGAGATCGCGGGGATACTCGAGCGCCCGCGCTCCTGCTACACCTGCAAGACGCGGTACGTCGAGGTCGACTACTTCTACCACCAGCTCTGCCAGAACTGCGCGGCCGAGAACCGGTCCCGCCGCGACGCCCGCACCGACCTCAGCGGCAAGCGCGCGCTGCTCACCGGCGGCCGCGCCAAGATCGGCATGTACATCGCGCTCAGGCTGCTGCGCGACGGCGCGCACACCACGATCACCACGCGCTTCCCGAACGACGCGATCCGCCGCTTCAAGGCCATGCCCGACAGCGACGAGTGGATCGGCCGTCTGAAGATCGTCGGCATCGACCTGCGCGACCCCGCCCAGGTCGTCGCCCTCGCCGACTCCGTCGCCGCCGAGGGCCCGCTCGACATCCTGATCAACAACGCGGCCCAGACCGTACGCCGCTCCCCGGGCGCCTACACCGAACTGCTCGCCGCCGAGTCCGGCCCGCTGCCCGCCGGCGAACTGCCGCCCGCCGAGGTGATCGGTACCTTCGGCTCCGGCGCCGTGGCAGCGCTGCCCGTTCCCGGGGGCGGCGCGCTGACCGCGCAGGACGTCACCGACCTGGCCCTCGTGTCCGGCTCGGCCTCCCTGGAGCGGATCGCCGCCGGTACGGCCATCGACGCGGGCGGGCTCGTCCCCGACCTGCACGACACCAACAGCTGGATCCAGGCCGTCGAGGAGGTCACGCCGGTCGAGCTCCTGGAGGTCCAGCTCTGCAACTCCACCGCGCCGTTCATCCTCATCAGCCGCCTGCGCGCGGCGATGGCGGCCGCCGCGGCCAAGCGCACGTACATCGTGAACGTCTCCGCCATGGAGGGTGTCTTCAACCGCGGCTACAAGGGCGCGGGCCACCCGCACACCAACATGGCCAAGGCCGCGCTCAACATGCTCACCCGCACCAGTGCCCAGGAGATGTTCGAGAAGGACGGCATCCTGATGACCGCCGTCGACACCGGCTGGATCACCGACGAGCGGCCGCACCCGGACAAGATGCGCCTCGCCGACGCCGGCTTTCACGCGCCGCTCGACCTGATCGACGGGGCGGCCCGGGTGTACGACCCGATCGTGCGCGGGGAGCAGGGCGAGGACTTGTTCGGGGTCTTTCTTAAGGACTACGCGCCCGGCAAGTGGTAGTCGCTCCGCGGGAAGGGCTGTCGAGAAGCGCTGACGGGAAGCGCCGTCGGGAACCTGCGGGTCGGCTGTGGCTGGTCGCGCCCACGCGGCGGAGCCGCATGGTGTTGCAGCCCCGCGCCCCTTACGGGGCGCGTTGTGCGCGCAGGCGCTCGTGCACTGCGTACGCCGTAGTCGTGTGGGCCGCGCGTACTCGCGTCCCGCCGTCCACCAGCAGGTCTGCCCCTGTGATCCACTGCGCCGCGTCCGAGGCCAGCCATACCACGGCCCGGGCGATGTCGTCCGGCTCGCCGATCCGGCCGAGCGGCAACCCGGCGGCGACCTCGTCCTCGCCGTGCTCCCACACGAAGCGGGCCATCTCCGTGCGGACGAGGCCGGGGGAGACGGAGTTGACCCGGACTCCGGGGGCCAGCTCGCCCGCGAGCTGCTGGGTGAGGTGAAGCAGCGCCGCCTTGCTCGTGCCGTACGCGCCGACCTGCGGCCCGACATGTCCGGCGCCCTCGGTGCAGATGTTGACCACCGAGCCGCCGTGCTCGCCCATCCAGGCCCGCCAGGCGCACTGCACCAACCGCAGCGGCGCCTCCACGTTGACCGTGAACGCCTCGCGCCAGCGGTCCGGGTCGGCGTCCATGAGAGGACCGTAGGGCTCGTTCGTCGCCGCGTTGTTCACCACGACGTCGATCCGGCCGAACTCGCGCAAGGCCAGTCCGGTCAGCTCCCGCAGATGCGCCGGATCGGCGACCGAGCCCGCGAGCCCCACGCCACCGAGGTCCTCGGCGGCCCGGTGCACCCCGTCCAGGTCACGCGCCGTCACACACACCCGCGCCCCCGCCGCACGCAGCGCCTCGGCGACGGCCAGCCCGATCCCGCGCGAGGCCCCGGTCACGATCGCGGCCTTGCCGTTGAGCCCGTACGGCGATGTCATCCGCGTACGGTCTCATGACGGACCGTCAGCCGACAGACCTCGGTAGGGAGTGCGAGGCCGACAGGCAGCTCTCCTGGGCCGGGGTCGCCGGGGTCGCCCGGGTCGCCCGAACGTCAGTCGACGGTCCGCAGCTGTGTGTGCCGGGCCGACACCAGTTCCAGCACCGTGCGCCAGTCCTCCAGGACCCCGGCGTCGAGGCCTGCTGTCCGGGCGGCCTCTTGCGCCTGTCGCAGGACGAGTACGTCTTCCATGACCTCGCCCATGACCGGACCGTTCTCCCACCCCTCCCTGTGGAGGCGTACGAGACAGGAGACCCGCTCGCCGAGCAGTGGCCGAACCGCGTCGGCCGCACGGGCCGGGTGTCCCGCGTGGTCGCCCGCCCGGAGCAGCTGCCCGATGCCGTGCACCAGGCCCGCCACCTGGAGCTCCTTGTCCGCCGGGCGACTTCGGCGCAGCAGCGCGGCGGTCTGCAGCGCGTGGTCGTGCAGATCGACCGGGCGGCCGCCGCCGGCCGGGGTGTCCCAGGCTCCACGGCAGGCGTGCAGCAGATCCATCAGCTCATCGACGCTGCGCAGCTCCATGCGCCAGTCCTCCCTGCGGGCGAGAAAGGCCGTTGTCCCGCGCCAGCAGACCATGGCCAGCTTTCAGCCGCACCAACGGCAACTGAACCGTGGGCGGCCCCGTCTCAGTGACCTCGGTCGATCCACTCCTGGACGTGCGGGGCCTCGGCGCCGACCGTCGTCGAGTCGCCGTGGCCGGTACGGACCACCGTCTCGGCGGGCAGGGCGAGCAGCCGGGACCGGATCGACTCGACGATCGTCGGGAAATGGGAGAACGACCGGCCGGTGGCGCCCGGTCCGCCCTGGAACAGGGTGTCGCCCGTGAAGACGGTGCCCAGCGCCGGAGCGTGCAGGCAGACCGCGCCCGGAGCGTGGCCCGGTGTGTGCAGGACGGTCAGCTCCACCCCCGCCACGGCGAGCCGCCGGCCGTCGGACAGTTCACCGTCCGGGAGCCGGTCCGGGTGGGTCTGCTTCCACAGCGGGAGGTCGTCCGGGTGGAGCAGAATCGGTGCGCCGGTGCGGGCGGCCAGGGCCGGGGCGGCGTCGATGTGGTCGTTGTGGGCGTGGGTGCAGACGATCGCCAGGAGCGTCCGGCCGCCGAGCGCCTCGGCGATGGCGTCGGCGTCGTGCGCCGCGTCGATGACCACGGCCTCCGAGTCGTCGCCCACGATCCACACGTTGTTGTCGACGTCCCAGGTGCCGCCGTCCAGGCTGAAGGTGCCGGAGGTGACCAGGTGTTCGATACGGGCGGTCATCACAGCACCACCACCGAGCGCAGTACGTCACCCTCGTGCATGCGGTCGAAGGCCTGCTCCACGGCGTCCAGCGCGATCGTCTCCGTCACGAACGCCGCCAGATCCAGACGGCCCTGCTGGTGCAGGTCGATCAGCATCGGGAAGTCGCGCGAGGGCAGACAGTCGCCGTACCAGGAGGACTTGAGCGAGCCGCCGCGGCCGAAGACGTCCAGGAGGGGCAGTTCGAGCTTCATCTCCGGTGTCGGGACACCGACCAGGACCACCGTGCCCGCCAGGTCGCGGGCGTAGAACGCCTGCTTGTACGTCTCCGGGCGGCCGACGGCCTCGATGACGACGTCGGCCCCGAAGCCGCCCGTCAGCTCGCGGATCGCCTCGACCGGGTCCGTCTCCTTGGAGTTCACCGTGTGCGTGGCGCCCATCGTGCGGGCCGTCTCCAGCTTCCGCTCGTCGATGTCGACCGCGATGATCCGCGCCGCGCCGGCCAGCCGGGCTCCGGCGACGGCCGCGTCGCCCACACCACCGCAGCCGATGACCGCCACCGAGTCGCCGCGGCCGACCGCGCCGGTGTTGATGGCCGCGCCGATTCCGGCCATCACCCCGCAGCCGAGCAGTCCCGCGACCGCCGGGGACACGGACGGGTCCACCTTGGTGCACTGACCGGCCGCGACCAGGGTCTTCTCCGCGAAGGCGCCGATACCCAGGGCGGGGGAGAGCTCGGTGCCGTCCTCCAAGGTCATCTTCTGCTTCGCGTTGTGCGTGTCGAAGCAGTACCAGGGGCGGCCGCGCAGACAGGCTCGGCACTGGCCGCACACCGCACGCCAGTTGAGAACGACGAAGTCACCGGGTGCCACATCGGTGACATCCTCGCCGACCGCCTCCACGACACCGGCCGCCTCGTGGCCGAGCAGGAAGGGATAGTCGTCGCTGATGCCGCCCTGCTTGTAGTGCAGGTCGGTGTGGCAGACCCCGCAGGCCTGCACCTTCACCACGGCCTCGCCGGGACCCGGGTCCGGGATGAGAATCGTCCGGATCTGCACCGGCTCGTTCTTTCCTGGTGCGATGACACCGCGCACCTGCTGGACGGCCATGTCGAGCTCCTTCGCGTGGACAGATGGGGCGTTGATCATGTTGGCACAGGGCCGGACGAGTGGATCCGTGCCTGTGGACAACCGAGTGAAACATGCCGAACTGATGGCCGAATGGACACCGGACGACTTCAGACGGTTACACCTTGTTTTCAGCCCCATCGAGCGGGAGCCCGCTCATATGGTTACTCTGTACGCGGCGGACAGTCTTTTGGGTTCCACCCACACCCACGGTCCGTCCCGGGACAAGCCGGTCATCACGGCCTGCTCTCACACGAGTAAACCGGCGCCACCGCGTCCGAAGTGCCCAACTCAAACTCGAGCGGGCGTCAGGCGACCGGCAGCAGACTGGTCCTGCACGCCCCGAGGGTGATCCGACACATAAGGAGTGCGCGGTGACACCGGAGAAGACGAATCTCGATCAGGGTCCCAAGGAACGTACGGAGCGCGCGGGCCGCCGGCCGGAGAAACTCGGCAGCCTCGACGTGTGGGCCCGGTCCGCCCCGATCCGCCTGGCGGGTTACGAGGACGACCTCGCCGAGCCCCACATCCTGCCCAGCGTGGACTGACCGCCCAGGTCCACCGCAGGACCCTCTCGATCGCTGATCGGCGTGGACGTGCCAGACTCACGTCCATGCTGATCAGAGAAGCCGTGGCCGCCGACTGGCCACGGATCTGGCCTTTCTGGCACCGCATCGTCGCCGCCGCCGAGACCTACGCCTGGGACCCGGACACCTCCGAAGAGGCGGCCCGCGCCCTGTGGATGGCACCGGGCAAGCGCGTGTACGTCGCCGAGAACGACACCGGAGCCGTCGTCGGCTCCGCGTACACCACCCCCAACTACGGTGGCCCCGCCGCCGGCGTCGCCAACGCCGGCTTCATGATCGACCCGGACCACGCCGGCCAGGGCATCGGCCGCACCCTGGCCGAACACGTCCTCACAGCGGCGAAGACCGACGGCTACCGAGCCATGGTCTTCAACGCCGTCGTGGAAACGAACCCCGCCGTAAAACTATGGACCTCACTCGGCTTCACCATCCTGGGTACGGTTCCCGACGCATACGACCACCCGCACCACGGCCGAGTAGGCCTACACATCATGTACCGAGTCCTGTAAGCCGCGTCGAGATAGGCGCGCCCCAAAGGGGCGCGGGGAACTGCGCGACCAGCCACAACCGGCCTGCAGCTTCACGACTACCTGCGGGTGTTTCCGGTCACCCCAGCGGAGCTGTACGTCGCCAGGGACGCAGCTCCTCCAACTGCCCGGCCAGCTCCAGCAAGCCCGCCTCCGCCCCAGGCCGCCCAACCAGCTGGACAGCACACGGCACACCAGACGGCAGCACCCCGAACGGCACCACCATCGCCGGCCACCCCGTGAGGTTCCAAGGCGGCGTCAAGGGCGAGTAGTTCGTGTTGGCCCAGACATTCCGCAGCCACCCACGCTCGTGCCACTCCGCGGCAGCGGGCCCCCGCCGAGCCAGAGCGGGCGTCAGCAGCACATCATGCTCCGCAAAGAACGGCTCCAACCGCTCCCGCAACTGCTCTCGCCGCGCACCACCCCGCACAGACCCCACGAAGCGCCGCCCCACCGCGGCGTGAACCCGCGTCCGCCGAGCGAGCCGCCGCCGGTCAAGCCCTTCGGCGTCCACGGCTGTCCCCGCCGTCCAGTGCGCGAGCGCGGTCGTCCCCAGCCACAGCGGGTACGGCGGATCGGCCCGCCGAACCCGATGCCCCGCACTCGCCAGCAACACGGCCGCCTGACGAGCCGCGGCCGCGTAGGGCCGGCTGACGGTCACACCGACCAGAGGGCTGCGCACGGAGACGGCGACGGTACGGGCGACAGGCTCCTCGGCGCGTACGACATCCGTGGCGGCCAGGACCGAGAACATCAGCCGGGCATCCTCGACCGTCGTCGCCAGGGGGCCGTTCTCGGACATGCCGAACCAGTCGCCGTGGCCGATGTCCGCCGGGATCGTTCCGTGGCCCGGCTTCAGGCCTATGAGGCCGCAGTTGGCGGCGGGTATGCGCAGCGAGCCCATGCCGTCGTTGCCGATCGCGATGGGCACCATCCCGGCGGCGACCGCGGCCGCGCTGCCCCCGGAGGAGCCGCCCGCCGTGCGCGCGGTGTCCCAAGGGTTGCGGGCGATGCCGTGCACACCGTCCGTGGTGCCGAAGACGCAGAGTTCCGGGACGTTGGTGAGGCCCACCACGACGGCGCCCGCCGCGCGCAGCCTGGCCACCGTGACGTGGTCCCGGCCGGCCGGGGTGTCCGGGGTCGCGGCGGAGCCATTGCGGGTGGACTCGCCGCGTACGGACAGGTTGTCCTTGACCGCCACCGGCACACCGGCCAGCGGGAGTTCGGCCAGGTCGGCGCGAGACGCCACCTCGTCGGCCTCGACGAGTGCCGCCGCCGCGCGCAGGTGGCGGAAGGCGCCCACGCGGGCGTCCAGCAGCTCGATGCGCGCGATGTGCTCGGCCACCACCTCGCGGGGCGTGACTCGCTTCTCGCGTACGGCGGCGGCGATCTCGGCGGCGGTCCGGCCGACCCAGCTGGTCACGGGGGCTCCTCGGGGGCGTGGGCTACTGGTGAGTGCTTACTGGTGAGTACGAGGAGCACTGTGCCCGGATACGGGGCGTCGCGTCGAGAGCCGCCGCGCCCGGAAATCGCCCGGACATCGCTTGGACATTCGGTCCGCTCTTCTTGGACTTTTCGTGCCCTGGCCGTCCGGCTGTTCGCACGGACTGGCTGGTCATCCGACCACTGGCTCAACTTGGCCGACATCACACCCCATTGACAGGCTCTGAGGCCAGTCCAATCATCACACCTCCGATGAATGGGAGGTGCCCGTGACCACGGAAGCCAAGAGTACGTATCCAAGACGGTCCCGGCTGATCGGTGTGGTGACGGCTCTACTGCTGCTCACGGCACCCGTGCCGGTGGCGCGGGCGGCCGGGGCACCCGGGACGGCCGGGCCCACGCCCCCCGTCACCGTTCCCGCTCTCTCCAACTGGGCACCGGAAACCGGAAGTTACCTCTACGGGCGCGGTGCACGCCTCGTCGCGGACGGCGCGGCGGAGCGCCGCGTGGCCGACACCCTCGCCGATGATCTGCGCGCGGCGGGGCACGGCGCCCTCCCTGTGGTGAGCGGGGGCGCGCGCACGGGAGACATCGTTGTCGACGTCGCGCCCGCCAGAGCCGCACTCGGGAAGGAGGGGTACGAACTCCACGCGGGCCGACGCCTGTCGGTGACGGGCGCCACCGAGACCGGCGCCTTCTACGGCACCCGGACCGTCCTCCAGCTCCTGGCGCAGGGGGACCGGTTGCCCGCCGGCCGCACCGTCGACGTGCCGCAGTACAAGGAGCGCGGTGTCGGCGTCTGCGCCTGCTACATCCACATCACGACGGACTGGCTGGAGAACCTCGTACGCGACATGGCGTACAACAAGCTCAACCAGCTGCTGCTCGAACTGAAGGTGAAGAGCGACGCGCACCCCGAGGCCAACACCTGGGGCTACTACACCAAGGACGAGATCCGCCGCCTCGTCGCCCTCGGCGAGAAGTACCACGTCGCGATCATCCCGGAGATCAACTCCCCGGGCCACATGGACCCTTGGATCGAGAACCGCCCGGATCTCCAGCTCACCGACTCCGACGGGAACAAGCAGCCGTCCCGTCTCGACGTCACACAGCCGGCCGCCTTCGACTACTACACCAGCCTGATCGACGAGTACGCGCAGGTCTTCAAGGCCGACTCCTGGCACATGGGCGCCGACGAGTACATGCTCGGCTCCGACTTCGCCAAGTACCCGCAGGTCCTGGAGTACGCGCGGGCGAAGTACGGCGCGAACGCCACCCCGCAGGACGCGTTCATCGACTTCGTCAACCGCGTCCACGCCTTCGCGGCGGCCAAGGGCAAGAAGCTGCGCATCTGGAACGACGGGCTGACCGGCGACAACACCGTGCCCGTCACCGCCGGGACGACGGTCGAGCACTGGCTGAACGTGGCCACGAAACCGAGCCAACTTGTCGCGCAGGGCTACCCGTTGATGAATGCGGCGTACGCCCTGTATCTCGTCCGCGGCGGCTTCCACACGGACACCAAGGCGCTGTACGACCAGAGTTGGGACCCGCGCAGCTTCGAGGGCGAGAAGCTCTCGTCGCGGGAGGGCATCACCGGGGCGAAGATCAGCCTCTGGCCGGACAACGGACGCGGCGAGACCGAGAACGAGGTCGCGGTCGACACGGACCCGGCACTGCGGCATCTCGCGCAGGCCACCTGGGGGAATCCGCATCCGGACGCCACGTACGGGGAGTTCACCTCTCGCGCGGCGGCCGTGGGGCACGCACCCGGGTGGCGGGACCTCAGGCGGGTGCCGGTCGCGGACGGCACGTACACCTTCCGCGCCGCAACCGAACGGACCTTCCGCGCCGAGGTCGAGCGCACCCCGGACGGCTATGTGACCTTGAAGGCCGCGAACGGCTGTCTGGAGGTACGCGGCGGCAAACTCACGCTCAACGTGCCGCTCCAGCCCGGCGTCGAGGTGACCCAGGAGACCTGCGACGCGACGAACACGCTGCAGCGCTGGCAGTTGGTGCCGGCACCGGGCGGCTACCGACTCGTCAACGCGATCACGCAGATGGCCGTGCACGTCGCCGACGACGGACGGCTCGTCCAGTACCCGCCGGACCAACAGCCCCCGGCCGTCTGGACCTTGACCGCCCCGCCGACCGCCCGCTGATCTCTCGCCGACCTGAGGAGTCCTACCCGCATGGCCCTCTCCAGACGTCTCTTCGTCACGGCAGCCGCAGCTGTCGCCGCGTCCAGTGGTACGTCTCCGACACTTGCCTCCGCCGCCTCCGCGACCTCTGCCATCCCCTCCGCCTCCGCCGAAGAACCGTGGTACCGCATCCCCGTCAGCCCTGACGACACCCCGGAGGACCTGGTCCGCAAGGCCTCCCAAGTCCGGCCCACGGAACGGCAGATCACCTGGCAGAGCCTCGAACGCACCGCCTTCCTGCACTTCGGCGTGAACACCTTCACCGGCCTCGAATGGGGGATGGGGGACGAGGATCCCGACGTCTTCCAGCCCGTCGGCCTCGACACCGACCAGTGGGCCCGAGCCCTGCGCGACGGTGGCTTCAAGCTCGCCATCCTCACCGTCAAGCACCATGACGGCTTCGTGCTCTACCCCTCCCGCTATTCCAACCACACGGTGGCGTCGAGCAGTTGGCGCGACGGTCAGGGCGATGTCCTGCGGTCGTTCGCCGACTCGATGCGACGGCACGGCATCAAGGTCGGTGTCTACATCTCCCCGGCCGACGAGAACCAGTACCTGGACGGCGTGTACGCCAACGGCAGCGCGCGCTCCGAGCGCACGATCCCGACGCCGGTGGAGAACGACGACCGCACAGGCGGCCCCGAGTTCACACTCCAGGCCACCGACTACGGCGCCCACATGCTCAACCAGCTCTACGAAGTCCTCACCGAGTACGGGCCCGTCGACGAGGTCTGGTTCGACGGCGCCCAGGGCCGTATCCCGCCGGACAAGGTCGAGAAGTACGACTGGGACAGCTGGTACGAGCTGATCCGGACCCTCGTGCCGGACGCCACGATCGCCGTGTCAGGACCCGACGTGCGCTGGGTCGGCAACGAGGGCGGGTTCGCCCGCGAGAACGAGTGGAGCGTCGTACCCGTCCAGGAGAAGGACAACGGGCGCATGGACTTCGCGCTCTCGTACGACGCGCCCGACATGGGCGGCCGCGACGCGCTGGTCGCCGCGCAACCCGTGGCCGACTACCTGCAGTGGTGGCCGGCCGAGGCCGACGTGTCCATCCGGGAGGGGTGGTTCTACCATGCCGACCAACTGCCCAAGTCGGTCCAGCAGTTGACGGACATCTACTTCGGCTCGGTGGGCCGCAACTCAGTACTGCTGCTGAACGTGCCGCCGGACAAGGACGGTCTCCTCCCGGCCACCGACGTCACCCGCCTTCGGGAGTTCCGCGAACGGATCGACCGCGAACTGCCGGAGGACCTGGCGCGCGGGGCCCGGACGACGACTTCCCCGGGGACGATCACCATCGACCTCAACCGAACACGCGAGGTGAACCGGATCCGCCTCGCCGAGGACATCCGACACGGCCAACAGGTGGAGACCGTCGTGATCGAGGCCCACACAGGCGGAACCTGGAAGTGGGTGGCCGAGGCGGGCACGCTGGGCGCGAGCCGCATCCTGCTACTACCGACTCCCGTACGAGCAAGACACTGGCGAGTACGAGCGACGAGATCACGCGGCCCGGCACACCTGGCCCAGTTCGCCCTGTACCGCTCAAAAACCTGACGCTGTCGGGCTGGGGCGCACCCCAGCCCGCCCCTCAGGGGCGCGGGGAACTGCGCGCCCAGCCACATCCAACCCGCAGACGTCACACCACCGCTCCTCCCCGCCCTTCCAATCGTTGGGGTGGCCGTCGAAACCGACGGCCACCCCAACCCGGCTCAAGCCCCGCAGGGCCCGGTGCTGGCCCGCTCGATCAACCGCGGCACCGGCACCTGCACGGTCCGAGCCGGCCCACCGTCCACCAACGAGGTCAACTCCTTCGCCGCCGTCCGGCCGAACTCCACCGTGTCCCGGGACAGCGCCGACAGCCAGGGCTTGACCATGCGGCACAGCGCCGAGTCCTCCCAGGCGACGACCGACACGTCACCCGGCACCGAGAAACCCAGCTCCGTAGCGGCGGCGACCCCGGCGACGGCCATCACGTCGTTGTCGTAGACCAGCGCGGTCGGCGGCGAACCGCCCTCCAGAACCCGGCGCGTGACGGCGGCGCCCTCCGCGTCCGAGTAGTCCGTGGGCACCGAGCGCACCTCGGCGAGCCCACGCCGCTCGGCCTCGGCGCGCAGCGTACGGATCCGGCGCTCGGTGTGTGCGAGACCGGGGAGACCCGCGATGTGCACGATCCGGCGGTGCCCAAGCGCGTGCAGCCGGCCCACGACCGACGCCATGGCGCCCGCGTCGTCCGCCCAGACCGTGGACAGGCCCGGGTGCCGCGCGTCGGGCACCCCGCCGATGACCACGGCGGGCAGTCCCAGCTCGTCGAGCAGATCGGGGCGCGGATCGTCGGTCCGTGGGTCGACGACCATCACGCCGTCCACGCGGTGCTCCGCCCACCAGCGCCGGTACACCGCGCACTCGTCGGCCACGTCCTCGGCCACCTGGAAGAGCAGGCCGAGATGACGCTCGGACAGGACCTCCTGGATGCCCGAGATGAGCTGGAGGAAGAACGAGTCCACGCCCAGGGTGTCGGCCGGCCTGGCCAGCACAAGGCCGACCGTGGCCGCGCCCTCGCCGGACAGCTGGCGCGCCGCCGTGCTGGGCCGCCAGCCCAACTGCTCGGCGACCCGGCGCACCCGATCCCGGGTGATCTCGGAGACGCCCGGCCGGTCGTTGAGCGCGAAGGAGACCGCGCTCTCGGAGACCCCGGCGCGCTGCGCGATGTCCTTCATCGTCGGCCGGCGCGCGGGAGACCGCTTGGCTGGCAACCTTGCTCCCCATTCGAATGAAGCCGTGTACTAATGCGCTTGAGCTGGACCACTCTAAAGCGCATTAGTGATCGACCGCAAGAGTTGGTTTACGCGCTTGTGAGCTGGGCTGATGCCCAGCTAATGAATTTAGCAGCACGGAATCCATTGACTTGCCCACCGGGATGGATGCAAGGTCTGCCCGTCACCTCTGACCCACACCGCCGCAAGGGAGCCCGGTCACCGTGCGCATGCCTCGCAGAGCAATAACCGCCGCTGTCGTCGCCCTAGCCCTGCCGCTCAGTGCCTGCGGCTCCGGGGGTGACGGCGGCGGTTCGACGGACGCCTCGGGGAAGGTCGAGGGCGACATCACCTTCCAGACCTGGAACCTGAGGGCCAACTTCAAGCCGTACTTCGAGGGCCTGATCGCCGACTTCGAGAAGGAGTACCCCGGCACGAAGGTGAAGTGGGTCGACCAGCCCGCCGAGGGTTACGCCGACAAGATCAGCGCGGACGCGGCCGGCGGCACTCTCCCCGACGTCGTGAACGTCTCGCCCGACCTCGTGGCCCCGCTCGCCAAGGCCGGTCTCGCGCTCGACCTCGACAAGGCGGCCGCGAAGTACAAGAAGGAGTACCTGCCGGGCGCGTGGGCGAGCCACGAGATACCGGGCATGGAGGGGACGTACGCCTTCCCCTGGTACCTGAACACCGGCCCGCTGTTCTACAACAAGTCGCTGTTCAAGGAGGCGGGCCTGGACGCCTCGAAGCCTCCGAAGACGTACGACGAACTCTTCGACAGCGCGATGGAGCTGGCGGATAAGAGCGACGGCAAGGTCGCGACTCTCGCGAACGTGCCCACCATCGAGGACTTCGGGCGCTACGGCGTGCCGCTGATGAACGACGGGGGCACCGCCTTCACCTTCAACGACGCCAAGGGGGTCGAACTCCTCACCAAGTACAAGGAGTTGTACGACGCCAAGGCCCTCGACTCGCAGGCACTCACCGCTACCCCGGAGTCGTCCGGCAAGAAGTTCCTCACCGGAGCCGTCGCCATGAACCCGGGCAGCGCGCTGGACCTCGGCAACTTCAAGAAGCAGGCACCGAGCCTCTACAAGAACATCGGCATCACCGACCAGATCACCAGCACCGGCAAGGTCAACATGTACGTCATGGGCGTGATGGTCAACGCCCAGACCAAGCGGACGCCCGCCGCAGTCGCCTTCGCGCACTACGTCACCGACGCCCAGAACCAGATGTCCTTCGCCAAGAAGGTCGCGATCTTCCCGAGCACCGCCGGTTCGCTGGACGACCCGTACTTCACCAAGGAGGACGGGACAGACGAGACCAGGGTCCGGGTCGCCGCCGCCAAGTCCCTGAAGGACGCGGTCAATTACACGCCGGTCCTGTTCAGCGAGCAGATGAAGACCGAGCTGCGCAACTCCGTCGCCAAGGCGCTGCAGGGCAAGGAGAGCCCCAAGGAAGCACTTGACAACGCTGCCAAGGCCTGTGACCGACTGCTCCAGCAGCAGGGCTGAACCGACATGGCGAGTTCCACTGTTTCGCGGACGCCCCGGCCTGTCTCGCGGGGACGGCGTCCCGCCTCGCGAGGCCCACGCCCTGGTTCGCGGGTGCGGCGCCATCTCCCCACCAGCCCCTGGCTGTTCGCCGCCCCCGGGCTGCTGATCACCGGCATCTTCGTCCTGTATCCGTTCGTCTCCACCGTGGTGAACTCCTTCACCGACCGCCGGACCCTGATCCCCGGCGAGTTCGTGGGCCTGGCCAACTTCCGGGAGCTGCTGGACGACGAGATGTTCTGGATCGGCCTGCGCAACAGCACGCTGTACGTCCTCGGCGTGGTCCCCGCGCTCGTCCTGCTGCCGCTGCTGCTCGCGCTGCTGGTCCAGAAGAACATCCCCGGCATCGCCTTCTTCCGGTCGGCGTTCTACACCCCGGTCGTCGCGTCCATCGTCGTGGTCGGCCTGATCTGGGTCTGGCTCCTCGACGAACGCGGCCTGGTGAACGCGGTGTTGGAGGCGGTCGGGGTCGGCCGGGTCGGCTTCCTCAGTGACCAGTGGCTGCTCCTGCTGAGCGCCATGACCGTCACGGTCTGGAAGGGGCTCGGCTACTACATGATCATTTATCTGGCCGCACTCGCCAACGTGCCGCGCGAGTTGCACGAGGCGGCATCGGTGGACGGCGCGGGCGCGGTGCGCCGCTTCTTCACGGTCACCGTGCCCGCGGTCCGCTCGACCATGGTGCTGGTCGGTGCGCTCTCCTCGGTCGCCGCCTTCAAGGTGTTCTCCGAGGTGTACCTGATGGCGGGCCCGGACGGTGGTCCGGCGGGCGAGGACACGACCCTCGTGATGCTGGTCCAGCGCACCGGCACCGGTCTGACCGGCCGGGTCGGCTACGCCTCCGCCATCTCGGTCGTCGTCTTCGTCGTCACCGTCGCGCTGATGCTGCTCGTGCTGCGCGCCGACCGGAAGGAGGACGCGTGAGCGCAACCGAGAAGGTGCACGAGCCGACGTCCACCATGGACACGGACACACCGCGCCGCCGCAAGCGTGTCACCGACGAACACGGCCGTCGTATCCGGGGGTGGGAACTCGCCCTGCGCTACCTGCTGTTGCTCGCGGTCCTCGCGCTGACCGTCGGGCCGTTCCTGTGGCAGCTGTCCACGTCCCTGAAGGGCCCGACCGAGGACATCTTCAGCTCGCCGCCCAAGTTCCTGCCCAGCGACCCGACCCTGCACAACTACGAGCGCGTCGCCGACACCATCCCCGTATGGGACTACGCCCTCAACTCGCTGAAGGTCGCCACCGCCAACGTCGTGACGAACTGCGTCGGCGCGGCGCTCGCGGGCTACGCGCTCGCCCGGCTGCGCTACCGCGGGCGCAAGGTGGCCACGCTCGTGTTCATCCTCGCCATGCTCGTGCCCGTGGAGAGCATCATCATCGCCCAGTTCACGACGATGCGTGATCTCGGCCTGAACAACACCCTCATCGGCGTGCTGCTGCCCGCCTGCATCGCCTCGATGAACGTCCTGCTGATGCGCAACGCCTTCCTCAACCTCCCCTACGAGATCGAGGAGGCCGCCTACGTCGACGGGGCTAACGCGTGGCAGCGGTTCCTGCGGATCGCCGTGCCCTCGGTGAAGGGCACCCTCGCCGTCGTCGCGATCTTCGCCTTCATGGGCGCCTGGGACGACTTCCTGTGGCCGCTCATCGTGCTCAGCGACCCGGACAAGTTCACCCTGACCATCGGCCTCAACTATCTGCACGGCACCTTCGCCAACGACGAACGGCTGGTCGCCGCCGGCACGATCATCGCCGTGGCACCGCTGATCGCCCTCTTCGCCTGCCTGCAGCGGTACTTCTTCCGCGGCGTCGGCGAGGGCGCGGTCAAGGGCTGACCTCCCAGCGCCACAGATTCCCGCGCCACAGATCCACGCACCACAGATTCCGTACTCCCGATCCGCAAGGACCCTGCATGCCTTCTGCCGTGCGCTTCGGCGTCAACTACACCCCGAGCGAAGGGTGGTTCCACCACTGGCTGGACTTCGACCTCGACTCCGTGCGCGCCGACCTCGACTCCATCGCCGCGCTCGGCCTGGACCACATCCGGGTGTTCCCGATCTGGCCCTACTTCCAGCCGAACCGCTCGCTGATCCGCCCGCGCGCCGTCGAGCAGCTCGTCGACCTCGCGGACGCGGCCGCCGAGCGCGGTCTTGACGTCAACGTCGACGGTCTACAAGGACACTTGTCGAGTTTCGACTTCCTGCCGGCGTGGACGCAGACCTGGCATCGGCGGAACGTCTTCACACATCCCGAGGTGATCGAGGGACAGGCGGAGTACCTGCGGACCCTCGCGGCCGCCCTCGCCGACCGGTCCAACTTCATCGGGATGACCGTCGGCAACGAGGTCAACCAGTTCTCGGCCGGCCCGCACCCGGACCCCGACCGGGCGGAGCCCGACCGGATCGACGCCTGGCTGGAGCGGATGCTCGCGGCCTGCGAGAAGGGCGCGCCCGGCAAGCTCCATCTGCACGCCGAGTACGACGCGACCTGGTACCAGGACGACATGCCGTTCACCCCGGCCCAGGCCGCCCGGCGCGGTGCCGTCACCGCCGTGCACTCGTGGGTCTTCAACGGCACGGCCCAACGGCACGGGCGTACCGGCGTCGCGACCGAGCACCACGCCGCGTACCTGGTCGAACTGAGCAAGGCCTGGGCCGACGACCCCGGTCGCCCGGTCTGGCTCCAGGAGGTCGGCGCCCCGGCACCGCTCGTCCCCGCCGAACACGCCGCCGCCTTCACCGAGGCGACCGTCGCGAACGCCCTGGACTGCACCGACCTGTGGGGCATCACCTGGTGGTGCTCCCACGACGTGTCCCGCGACCTGGTCGATTTCCCCGAACTCGAATACGGGCTCGGCCTGTTGACCAACGGCCGCCGGCCGAAGGACAGCGCCAGGGCGCTGGCCCGCCAGGCCCGCGAGCACACGTACGCGCCGAAGACCCGCACGACGGCGCTCGTCGTCCCCGACAGCCCCGCCGCCCGCTCGCTCTGCGCGCCTGGCGGACCCGTCTTCGAGGCGTTCTTCCGGCTCACGGCCGACGGTGCCCGCCCGACCACCGTGCTGGCGTCCCGCACGGACGACGAGGGACACCTCGCCGCACGCGGCATCACCGAAGTCGTCACTCCCGACCAGGTTCCGTAACTCCCACAAGGAGGCACTTGCTCGTGAACCCCACCAGACGCACCGTCCTGTTGGTCACCGGCGCCGGCGCCACGGCCGCCCTGCTCCCGGCGTCACCCGCCACGGCCAAGCCGAAGGCGGCCGCCGCACTCCAGCCGTACGCCTCCTACTGGTACCCGGACTCCCTGCCCTCGGGTTCTCCGGGCGCGGGCATCACCTGGCGCGGTCTGAAGGCCTGGCGCGCCGACACCGACGCGGACCTGGCGTTCAACTCGGCGTCCGTGCCACTCGCCGAGCGGTTCACACCGACCCCGGCGAACACGACAGCCCGCAGCGGACAGGCCCGTATCCAGTCCCTGGTCTCCTTCGGCCCCACCGCGAGCAACCCCTCGCAGGGATCGGCCACCGCCGACTACTACGCGCCCACCCACTGGTCGTACGTCGACGAACTGGTCTTCTGGGGCGGCTCGTCGGGGGAGGGGCTGATCCTCGCGCCCAACGCGCCGATCGTGGACGCCGCCCATCGGCACGGCGTGCCCGTCCTCGGTAACGTCTTCCTGCCGCCCGCCGCCTATGGCGGACAACTGCAGTGGACCCGCGACCTGGTGCAGAAGGACGCGGCCGGGCGCTACCCGCTGGCCGCCCAACTCGTCGCGGTAGCGGAGGCGTACGGCTTCGACGGGTGGTTCGTCAACGCCGAGACCGGCGGCGGGAACGCGGCCCTCGCCACCGACATGCTCGGTTTCCTCACCGAACTGAAGAGACTCGGTGCGGCAAAGGGCCAGCGCGTCACCTGGTACGACTCCATGACCGTGAGCGGCTCGGTGAGCTGGCAGGGTGCGCTCAACAACCAGAACAGGGTGTTCTTCCAGGCCGCCGACTCCATGTTCGTCGACTTCCGCTGGTCGTCGGGCAGCCTCGCCTCCTCCGGGCAGAACGCCGATCAACTCAGCCGCAGCCGCTATGAGTTGTGGGCGGGTGTCGACGTGGAGTCCAACGGCTGGAACTCCTCCGTGAACTGGGACGCCATCGTGCCCGGGAGCGCCGCGCATGTCGTATCGGTGGGCTTCTACCGGCCGGAGTGGACGCGCAACCATCTTCCCGCCGGACGCACTCCGGGCGACTTCCACGCCGCCGACGACCGGTTCTGGACCGGCCGCTCGCTCGATCCGGCGCAGCCCGATCCCGGCGACACGTGGCGTGCGCCCGCCGTGTCCGTCGCCGACCGCTCGACGGTGACCGAGGTCCCGTTCGCGAGCGTCTTCAACACCGGGCACGGACTGCGCTGGTACGAGGACGGCGAGGTCACCTCGGACACCGCCTGGAACCATCTGGGCCTCCAGGACCGACTGCCGTCCCGGCAGTGGGTCGTGCGGACGGCGGGCCAACGCCCGTCCGTCACCTTCGACTTCGCGGACGCGTGGCGCGGCGGGAGCAGTGTCCTGGTCGACGGCGTGCTCGACGCGCCCGCCACGCTGGACCTGTACGCGACCAGGCTTCCGCTCACCGCGGCGACGGTCGTCGAGCTGACCCACCGTGTCGACTCGGGGAACGTGAGGGTCGAGCTGGCCGTGGCCACCGCCGAGCCGTCCGGCCCCGGGCAGCCATACACGTACACCTACTTCCCGGTCGACGCGGGGAACGGCTGGGTGACCTCGACCGTACGGCTGACCGGTCTGCCGGCGGGCGGCACGGCGTATGCCCTCGGTGTGCGGCTCACCGGGAGCGGCGGGGCCGTGAAGTGGCGGCTCGGCGGCATTGCCGTACGGGATCAGGCCGCCCAGAGCCCCGCCACCCCGGCCGACCCGCGCATCACCGGCGCCTCGGGAGGCGACCTGCGCTTCGCCTGGCGGGCCGCTCCCGGCGACGTACGCCAGTACACACTGCACCGGATCCTGCCCGACGGCACCAGGCGCTTCCTCGGAGGAACCGCTCAGCGGGCCTTCTTCGTTGGAGGACTGACGCCCGAAGGAGGCGAACGGACAGCACGGTTCGAACTGCGGGCCGTGGGGGAGCTTTACACCGCGTCGGACCCCGCGACCGTCACCCACACGTGGTGACCGCCGACCCCCGGTAACCACCGGCACACAGCAACAACCCGCACAACGGAGTTACGGAGCACCCCGCATGCATGACGACCGCAGCCTGGTCGAAGCCCGCCTCAAGCGAGTCCTCGACGAGCGCATACGACCGGCCGTGTACCCCGAGTCCGTACCGCTGGAAGTGGCGGTGTGGCACGCCCCGGGTGAGCCGGTGCCGGTCGCCGAGGGCCTGGCGGCCTCGCCCGAACCGATCGAGGCGGGCGCACGGTGGGGTGCTCCGTGGGGCACCAGCTGGTTCCGCGTGACCGGGACCGTGCCCGAGAAGTGGGCGGGGAAGACCGTCGAGGCACTCCTGGACCTCGGCTTCGACGAGAACATGCCGGGCTTCCAGTGTGAGGGCCTCGTCTACCGGCCCGACGGCACCCCGGTGAAGGGACTCAACCCGCGCAACCAGTGGGTGCGGATCGGCGCGCCCGTCGAGGGCGGCGAGGAGGTACGGCTGCACATCGAGGCCGCGTCCAATCCCGTCATCCTCGACTACCACCCCTTCCTGCCCACGCAGTTGGGCGACAAGGAGACGGCGGGCAGCGAGCCGCAGTACAAGCTGGAGCGGATGGACCTCGCGGTCTTCGACGAGACGGTGTGGCAGCTCGTCATCGACCTGGAGGTGCTCGGCGAGCTGATGGCGGAGCTGCCGGTGGAGTCCGCCCGGCGCTGGGACATTCTGCGGGCGGTCGAGAAGGCTCTCGACGCCGTCGACCTCCAGAACGTGGGCGGCACGGCCGCCGCGGCCCGCTCGCGGCTCGAAGGGGTGCTGTCGGCCCCCGCCGTCCCCTCCGCCCACCGCATCAGCGCCGTCGGCCACGCCCACATCGACTCGGCGTGGCTGTGGCCGCTGCGCGAGACCGTACGCAAGGTCGCCCGGACCACGTCCAACATGACGGCCCTCCTTGAGGACGAGCCGGACTTCGTCTTCGCCATGTCGCAGGCGCAGCAGTGGGCCTGGGTGAAGGACCACCGGCCCGAGGTGTGGGCGCGGGTCAAGAAGGCGGTGGCCGACGGGCGGTTCGTGCCGGCCGGCGGGATGTGGGTGGAGTCGGACACGAACATGCCGGGGTCGGAGGCGATGGCCCGTCAGTTCGTGCACGGCAAGCGGTTCTTCCTCGACGAGTTCGGCATCGAGAACGACGAGGCGTGGCTGCCAGACACCTTCGGCTTCGCCGCCGGACTGCCGCAGATCATCAAGGCGGCGGGCTCCAAGTGGCTGCTCACCCAGAAGATCTCGTGGTCGCAGACCAACAAGTTCCCGCACCACACCTTCCAGTGGGAGGGCATCGACGGCACGCGGATCTTCACCCACTTCCCGCCCGTGGACACGTACAACTGCTCCATGAAGGGCAGCGAGATCGCCCACGCGGCGAACAACTTCAAGGACAAGGGCGTCGCCCGGCACTCCCTCGCGCCCACCGGCTGGGGCGACGGGGGCGGCGGTACGACCCGCGAGATGGTCGCCAAGGCGGCCCGGCTGCGGGACCTCGAAGGCTCGGCGACCGTGGTGTGGGAGAGGCCGGAGGAGTTCTTCAAGAAAGCGGAAGCCGAGTACCCCAACGCCCCTGTGTGGGTCGGCGAGTTGTACCTGGAGCTGCACCGCGCCACGCTCACCAGCCAGGCCAAGACCAAGCAGGGCAACCGGCGCAGCGAACACCTCCTGGGCGAAGCCGAACTGTGGGCGGCGACCGCGGCCGTGAAGGCCGGATTCCCTTACCCGTACGAGGAGTTGGACCGACTGTGGAAGACGGTGCTGCTCCACCAGTTCCACGACATCCTGCCCGGCTCGTCCATCGCCTGGGTGCACCGGGAGGCGCGTAAGACGTACGAGGCCGTCGCCGAGGGGCTCAACGGCGTCATCGAGGCGGCCCAGCGCGCACTGGCCGGGGAGGGGACGAACGCCCTCGTCTTCAACTCGGCGCCGCACACCCGTGACGGGGTGCCCGCCGGTGGCGCGCGGACCCCGGCCGTCGGGGGCGAGTGCACGCTGGTGCCGCGCACGGACGGCGGCTATGTGCTGGACAACGGCCGGTTGCGGATCGAGATCGACGCACGCGGACTCGTGGTCTCCGCGTTCGACCTCGCCGCGGACCGTGAGACCCTCGCGCCCGGCGAGGCGGCCAATCTGCTCCAGCTCCACCCCGACTTCCCCAACATGTGGGACGCCTGGGACGTCGACGAGTTCTACCGGAACACGGTCACCGACCTGGTCGACGCCGACGAGGTCGTCCCCGGCGAGGACGGCGTCTCGGTCCGGATCGTGCGGTCCTTCGGCGCGTCCCGGGTCACGCAGGTGCTGTCCCTCGCGCCGGGGGAGTGGCGGCTCGACATCGGCACCGAGGTCGACTGGCACGAGACGGAGAAGTTCCTGAAGCTGGCCTTCCCGCTCGACGTGCACGCCGAGCGGTACGCGTCCGAGACGCAGTTCGGGCACTTCTTCCGGCCGACGCACACCAACACGTCCTGGGAGTCCGCCAAGTTCGAGGCCTGCAACCACCGGTTCGTCCACATGGAGGAGCCGGGCTGGGGCGTCGCGGTCGTCAACGACTCGACGTACGGCCATGACGTGACGCGTGCCGTGCGTGACGACGGTGGTACGACCACCACGGTCCGCGTCTCGCTGCTGCGCGCCCCGCGGTTCCCCGACCCCGAGACCGACCAGGGCGTCCACCGCTTCCGGCACGCACTGGTGCCCGGTGCCGGGATCGGTGACGCGGTGCGCGAGGGATGGCGGATCAACTTGCCCGAGCGGAAGGTCGCCGGCGGGGCCTCGGAGGTCGCGCCCCTGGTGGCCGTCGCGCAGGACGCGGTCGTGATCACCGCACTGAAGCTGGCCGACGACGGCAGCGGCGACGTGATCGTCCGCTTCCACGAGTCACGCGGCGGCCGCAGCCGGGCCACCCTCACGGCAAGCTTCGAGGTCGAGTCCGTCACGGTGACGGACCTCCTGGAACGCCCACTCGCCGAGGCCACGGCCCCGGCCCAGGACGGCAACCGCATCACCCTGAAGCTCCGCCCGTTCGAACTGGCAACGCTGCGATTGAAGCGCGCCTGAACTCATAGGGGCGCGGGGAACTGCGCGACCAGCCCCCACCGGCCCGCGGATTCAACACCTCGGACTCGGACCCGGCTCCAACCCCTAAGGCTGGAGCTGGGTCCGTAGCCATTGCTCCACCTCGCCCACGTGGGCAGCCGCGGCCGCCCGGGCCGCCTCCGGGTCATGGGAGACGAGCGCCCGGTGGATGGCGGCGTGCTCCCGCCGCGTCCGCTCGAAGGCCCCCTCCTCCTGGTACCCCCGCCACACCCGCGCACGGAACGTGCGCGAGGACAGCCCCTCCAGAATCGCCGCCATCGTGTCGTTGCCCGCCGACGCCACGATGACGCGATGGAAGGCCAGATCGTGGGAGAGGATCTCCTCCGGGTCGTCCGTCGCGTTCATGGCCGTCAAGTGCTTCTCCACTTCGGCCAGTTCGTCGGGGCTGATCCGGGCCGCCGCCAGCGCGGTCGCCGTCGACTCCAGGATCCGCCGCACTTCGAGCAGCTCGACCAGGCGCGGACCGCGGGACAGGTCCGCGACCACCCCGAAGGTCTCCAGCAGGTCCCCGGCCTCCAGCTGCGTGACGTAGATCCCGGAACCGTGCCGGGCCTCCAGGACGCCCAGGACCGTCAGCGCCCGGATCGCCTCACGCATCGAGCTGCGTGAGATGCCCAGCTGGGACGCCAGATCACGCTCGGTCGGCAGCCGCGCGCCCGGCTCCAGACGGCCCTCGCCGATCATCGCCGTGATCTGGTCTATGGCGCGCTGCGTCACGGTGCCCTTCTGCGGGGCGGTCGGCTGCGGGGCGGCCGTCGTCCCCTGGGGCAGGCTCTCGTCCACGCCACGTCCTCCTGTTGCCGGGTGCGCCGCAGTCTAACCACTCAGGTGGTCGGACCACTACGCGTCCAAACGGCGAGAAATTGCCGACAAGGGGTGTTGTGAGAGGGAAGTGGTCTGATAAATATGCGTGGCACCAGCTCGACCCCGCTCAATGAGGAGCCGATAGATGGCCGGCAGAACCGTACGAAACCGGAACGGACGAACCACGTCGCGGGCGATACGTGCGGCGGCCGTGACCGCCTGCGCCACCCTCGTGCTCGCGGCATGCGGCAGCACGAAGGACAACGTCGCCTCCGACAGCGGCGGGGACGGCGACGGCAGCGGCAAGGTCGGGGTGATCCTGCCCCTGCTGACCTCGCCGTTCTGGCAGTCGTACAACGACTACGTGCCGAAGATGGCGAAGTCGGAGGGAGTAGACGCTCTCAAGACCGTCAACTCCAACAGCGACCCCTCGCAGCAGATCACCGACATCAACAACCAGCTCAACCAGGGCGTGAAGGGCCTCGTCGTGGCCCCGCTGGACAGCGCCGCGATCTCCGCCGGGCTCGACCAGGCCGAGCGCAAGGGCGTGCCGGTCGTCGCCGTGGACGTGGCCCCCGAAAAGGGCAAGGTCGCGATGGTCGTGCGGGCCAACAACGTCGCGTACGGCGAGAAGGCCTGCGAGTACCTCGGCAAGCAGATCCCGTCCGGCAAGGTCGTGCAGATCATGGGCGACCTGGCCTCGGTCAACGGCCGGGACCGCTCCGAGGCCTTCCGGACCTGCGTCAAGAAGAACTACCCGAAGCTGAAGGTCCTGGAGATCCCCGCGAAGTGGGAGTCCGACACCGCGGCCTCCAAGCTGGACACCCTGCTGAACGCCAATCCGGACATCAAGGGCATCTACATGCAGGCGGGCGGCGTCTACCTCGCGCCCACGCTGCAGACCCTCAAGTCCAAGGGGCTGCTGAAGAAGGCCGGCGAGAAGGGCCACATCACGATCGTCTCGAACGACGGCATCACGCAGGAGTTCGACGCCATCCGCAAGGGCCAGATCGACGCCACCGTCTCGCAGCCCGCCGACCTGTACGCCAAGTACGGCATGTACTACATCAAGGCGGCGATGGAGGGGAAGACGTTCAAGCCCGGTCCGACCGACCACGACTCCGAGATCGTGAAGCTGCCCAGCGGAATCCTGGAGGACCAGCTGCCCGCGCCGCTGGTGACCAAGGACAACGTCGACGACCCCGACCTCTGGGGCAACACCGCCAAATGAACACACCACTCGTTGAGGCCCAGGGGATAGCCAAGCGGTACGGCCCCACCGTCGCACTCGCCGACGGACGGGTGACCGTGCACGCCGGTGAGTCCCATGCCCTCGTCGGCCGCAACGGCGCGGGCAAGTCCACCCTCGTCACCGTCCTCACCGGCCTCCAGGCGCCCGACGAGGGCACGGTCCGCTTCGACGGTGAGCCCGCGCCCGCGCTCGCCGACCGCGACGCCTGGCGCCGCAAGGTGGCCTGCGTCTACCAGAAGCCCACCGTCGTCCCGGAGTTGACGGTCGCCGAGAACCTCTTCATCAACCGGCAGCCCACCGGCCGCGGCGGCTTCATCAGCTGGCGCCGGCTGAAGGCCGAGGCGGCGGAGGTCCTGGAGACCTGGGACGTCCACGTCGACCCGGAGGCGCGGACCGCCGACCTCAAGGTCGAGGACCGCCAAATGGTGGAGATCGCCCGGGCGTTGAGCTTCGGCGCCCGGTTCATCGTCCTCGACGAACCGACCGCCCAGCTCGACAACCGGGAGATCGAGCGGCTCTTCACGCGCATGCGGGCGCTCCAGGAGTCCGGCGTCACGTTCCTGTTCATCTCGCACCACCTCCAGGAGGTGTACGAGGTCTGCCAGACCGTGACGGTCCTGCGCGACGCCCGCTGGATCATCACGGCGCCGGTCGCCGAACTGCCCCGGGCGGCGCTGGTCGAGGCCATGGCGGGGGAGTCCCTGGCCGCCGTGGAGGAGAAGGCCGCCCGGGCGCAGGTGGAGGCCGGCGCGCCCGTCGTGCTCGAAGCGCAGGGGCTCACCTCGGAGTCGTACGAGAAAGTCGACCTCACCGTCCGAGGCGGCGAGGTCGTCGGCCTCGCCGGATCCAGCGGCAGCGGCAAGATCGAGCTCGCCGAGTCCTTCGCCGGGCTGCACACGCCGACCGGTGGCAGAGCCCAACTCGACGGCAAGCGGCTGCCGTTCGGCGATGTGACGGCGGCGCTGCGGGCCGGTGTCGGCTGCGTCCCCCGCGACCGGCACGGCCAGGGCCTCGTCTTCGGCATGACCGTCGGCGACAACGCGACGATGACCGTCCTCGACCGCCTCGGCCGGTACGGATTCGTCGCCACCGACCGCAAACGCGGGTTCGCCCACGACCTGATCGAGCGCCTCGACATCCACACCGAGGGTCCCGACCAGCCCGTGTCCGACCTCTCCGGCGGCAACGCGCAGAAGGTCGTCATGGCGCGGGCCCTCGCCTCCGACCCCAGACTGCTCGTCCTGATCAACCCCACCGCGGGCGTCGACGTGAAGTCCAAGGAGTCCCTGCTGGCCCGCATGGACAGCGCCCGCGACGACGGCACCGCCGTCCTCGTCGTCTCCGACGAACTCGACGACCTGCGGCGCTGCGACCGCGTCCTCGTCCTCTTCCACGGCCGGGTCGTCGCCGAGCATCCGGCGGGCTGGCGCGACCACGAGCTGATCGCCTCCATCGAAGGAGTGGACCATGGCTGACACGAAGGCCCCGTCGGCCTCGACCGCCACCCCCGTAAAGACGGTGAAGACCGCAAGTAACGCCAAGTCCGTACTCCTGCGCAGGGCACGCGAACTCGCCCTCGTACCGGCGCTGTTGGTGCTGTTCATCCTCGGCGCGTTCGTCAACGACGCGTTCCTCACCGAGCAGAACATCATCTCCATCCTGGGCGCCTCGGCCGCCCTGGCGATGGTGGTGCTGGCCGAGTCGCTCGTGCTCATCACCGGCAAGTTCGACCTGTCCCTGGAGTCGGTCGTCGGCATCGCGCCCGCCGTCGGCGCGCTTCTGCTGCTGCCCGCCGCGCAGTCCGGCTGGGGCATGGAGCTGCCCGCCCCGGTCGCCCTGCTCGCGATCCTCGTGGTGGGCGCGGTCATCGGCGGCTTCAACGGCATCCTCGTGGTGAAGTTCAAGCTCAACGCGTTCATCGTGACGCTCGCGATGCTGATCGTCCTGCGCGGTCTGCTGGTCGGCGCCACCGAGGGCAAGACGCTCTTCGGGATGCCCGACGCCTTCTACACGCTCGCCACCACCACCTTCCTGACCGTGCCCCTCTCGGTGTGGCTGGCGGCGGCCTCGTTCGGCGTCGCCGGGTTCGTCCTCAAGTACCACCGCCTGGGGCGCGCCCTGTACGCGATCGGCGGCAACGCGGACGCGGCGCGCGCGGCCGGTATCCGCGTCGACCGCGTGATGCTCGGCGTGTTCGTCGTCGCGGGGACGCTCGCTGCGGTCGGCGGGTTGCTGCAGACCGGCTACGTCGGCGCGATCAACGCCAACCAGGGCCAGAACATGATCTTCACGGTGTTCGCGGCCGCGGTCATCGGTGGCATCAGCCTCGACGGCGGCAAGGGCACGATGTTCGGCGCCCTGACGGGCGTCCTCCTTCTTGGGGTCGTCCAGAACCTGCTCACTCTCGCCCAGGTTCCGTCCTTCTGGATCCAGGCTATTTACGGAGGAATCATCCTGGTCGCCCTCATGATTGCCCGTGTTACGACCGGCCGTGCGCAGGACTAGGTGTGGTTTGCAGCTGCGGGTTCGTTGTGGCTGGTCGCGCGGTTCCCCGCGCCCCTAAGAGGCCTGCGGCCTCCTTAGGGGCGCCATAGCTCACCGGACTTCGGCAGTCCGCTTTCCTCGTCCCTGACCGAAAGGCACTTCTGTGTCCCCATCTGCCGCCCGTATCACCGCGGTTGACACCTACGACATCCGCTTCCCCACCTCGCGGGAGCTCGACGGCTCCGACGCGATGAACCCGGACCCCGACTACTCGGCCGCGTACGTCGTGCTGCGCACGGATGGCGACGGCACGGCCGACGGCCTGGCGGGGCACGGCTTCACGTTCACCATCGGGCGGGGCAACGATGTCCAGGTCGCCGCGATCGAGGCGCTGCGCCCGCACATCCTCGGGCGTTCGGTGGACGAGCTGTGCGCGGACCCCGGGTCGCTGGCCCGGGACCTGACGGGAGACAGCCAACTGCGCTGGCTGGGGCCCGAGAAGGGCGTGATGCACATGGCGATCGGCGCCGTCGTCAACGCCGTCTGGGACCTCGCCGCCAAACGCGCCGAGAAGCCCCTGTGGCAGCTGCTGTCCGACGCCACGCCCGAATGGCTCGTCTCGCAGGTGGACTTCCGCTACATCGCGGACGTTCTCACCCCCGAGGACGCGCTCCAACTGCTGCGCCAGGGCCGGGAGGGCGCCGCCGAGCGTGCGGAGCTGCTGACGGAGCGCGGCTTTCCCGGGTACACCACCTCACCCGGCTGGCTGGGCTACTCCGACGAGAAGCTCTCCCGGCTGGCCCGTCAGGCGGTCGCCGACGGCTTCACCCAGATCAAGCTGAAGGTCGGCGCGGACCTCGCCGACGACACCCGCAGATGCCGGGTCGCCCGCGCGGTCGTCGGCCCCGGCATCCGCATCGCCATCGACGCCAACCAGCGCTGGAACGTCGACGAGGCCATCGAGTGGACCAAGGCGCTCGCCGAGTACGACCCCTACTGGATCGAGGAGCCCACCAGCCCCGACGACGTCCTGGGCCACGCCACGATCCGCAAGGCGGTCGCCCCGGTCAAGGTCGCCACCGGTGAGCACGTCCAGAACCGGATCGTCTTCAAGCAGCTGCTCCAGGCCGGGGCCATCGACGTCCTGCAGATCGACGCGGCCCGCGTCGGCGGCGTCAACGAGAACCTCGCGATCCTGCTGCTCGCGGCCAAGTTCGGCGTCCCCGTCTGCCCGCACGCGGGCGGCGTCGGCCTGTGCGAACTCGTCCAGCATCTCTCGATGTTCGACTATGTCGCCCTGGCCGGAACGACGGAGGACCGCGTCATCGAGTACGTCGATCATCTGCACGACCACTTCCTCGACCCGGTGGTGATCAGAGAGGGTCACTACATGGCACCCACCAAGCCGGGCTTCTCGGCGACCATGCGACCCGAATCCATCACGGAGTTCACGTTCCCGGGCGGCACCTTCTGGGCCGCCGACCTCGACCGGCAGAAGGGACAGGCGGCATGAGCGACTTCGAGGGCCTCAAGGCCCTGGTGACGGGCGGCGCCTCCGGTATCGGCCGGGCCACCGCGGAACTCCTGGCCGCCCGCGGCGCCCAGGTCGCCGTGCTCGATCTGGACATCGCCTCGGTCGACAAGCCACTGCTCGGCTACCGGGCCGACGTCACGGACGACGCCTCCGTGCGTGCGGCCGTGGCCTCGGCCGTCGCCGACCTCGGCGGACTCGACGTCCTGGTCAACAACGCGGGCATCGGCGCCCAGGGCACCGTCGAGGACAACGAGGACGAGGACTGGCACCGCGTGCTGGACGTCAACGTCGTCGGCATGGTCCGTGCCGCCCGTGCGGCCCTGCCCCACCTGCGCGAGTCCTCGCACGCGGCGATCGTGAACACCTGCTCCATCGCCGCCACCGCCGGCCTCCCGCAGCGCGCCCTGTACTCCGCGTCCAAGGGCGCGGTGCTCTCCCTGACGCTCGCGATGGCCGCCGACCACGTCCGTGAGGGCATCCGCGTCAACTGCGTGAACCCCGGCACCGCCGACACCCCCTGGGTGAGCCGTCTCCTGGACGCCGCTCCCGACCCGGCCGCCGAACGGGCCGCCCTGGAGGCCCGTCAGCCGACCGGCCGTCTCGTCTCGGCAGCCGAAGTCGCCGGAGCCATCGCGTACTTGGCGAGCCCGCTGTCCGGCGCCACCACCGGCACGGCACTGGCGGTCGACGGCGGAATGCAGGGGCTGCGGCTGCGCCCGGCGGGCCAGTGAGCGGGCCGGTGAACAGGCTCGGCCGCAGTGGCGTCGAGGTCACCGCCCTGGCCCTCGGCGCCGCCGCCATCGGCAACCTCTTCACCGAGGTCACCGACGAGCAGGCGCACGAGACCGTGCACGCCGCCTGGGACGCGGGCATCCGGTACTTCGACACCGCGCCCCACTACGGCATCGGCCTGTCCGAACGACGCCTCGGCGAGGCCCTGCGGGAGCGCCCCCGGTCGGCGTACACGCTCTCCACCAAGGTCGGCCGACGCCTGGAACCGACCGACGTGGGCGGCGACGACCTGGCCAACGGCTTCGCCGTGCCCGCCACGCACCGCCGCGTGTGGGACTTCAGCGCCGACGGCGTACGCCGCAGCCTGGACGCCAGCCTGGAACGGCTCGGCCTGGACCGGGTGGACGTCGTCTACCTGCACGACCCGGACGACCACGCCGAACAGGCCTTCCACGAGGCCTATCCGGCACTGGAGAAGCTGCGCTCGGAGGGCGTGGTGGGCGCGATCGGCGCGGGCATGAACCAGGCCGAGATGCTCACCCGTTTCGTCCGCGACACCGACGTCGACGTCGTCCTGTGCGCCGGGCGCTACACCCTCCTCGACCAGCGGGCACTGACCGAACTGCTGCCCGCCGCGCAGGAGCGCGGGGCATCCGTCGTGATCGGCGGGGCCTTCAACTCCGGCCTGCTGGCCGACCCGAAGCCCGGGGCGACGTACAACTACGCGGCCGCACCGGCTGAGTTGCTGGACCGCGCCCTCGCCCTCAAGGCAGTGGCCGACCGGCACGGCACCACCCTGCGAGCCGCCGCCCTGGCCTTCTGCACCGCACATCCGGCTGTCGCGGGCGTCCTCGTGGGAGCCCGTTCACCGCACGAAGTACGCGACTGCGCCGAGCAGTTCGCGGCGCCGGTGCCCGCCGCCTTCTGGCAGGAGCTGCGGGACGCGGACCTGCTGCCCGCCGACGCCCCCGTACCCGGCGAGAAACCGTCCGAGGCGTCGTCCAAGGAGCCGTCATGAGAATCGCCCTGCACACCAAGGTCCGCGCCGACCGTATCGCCGAGTACGACGCCGCTCACCGCGAGGTCCCCAAGGAACTCACGGACGCGATCAGCGCCGCCGGGGCCACCTCCTGGACGATCTGGCGCAGCGGCACCGACCTCTTCCACCTCCTGGAGTGCGAGGACTACCCACGGCTCCTCGCCGAACTGGAGAAACTGCCGGTCAACATCGCGTGGCAGGCACGGATGGCGGAGCTGCTGGACGTGGTGCACGACTACTCCGACGAGGGCGCGGACGCGGGCCTGCCGGTCGTATGGGAGCTGCCGTGACCACCACCGCGTCGAAGATCGACGCCCACCATCACGTGTGGGACCTCTCCGTACGGGACCAGGACTGGATCACCGGCCCCGAACTGGCGCCCCTGCGAAGGAACTTCGGCATCGAGGACGTGGAACCTGAAGCGCGAGCCGCCGGCGTCACCGGAACCGTCCTCGTGCAGACGATCGCAGTCGCCGAGGAGACCCCGGAGTTCCTGGCGCTCGCGGAGGAGAGCGACCTGATCGCGGGAGTCGTCGGCTGGACGGACCTCACCCGCCCCGACGTGGCGGATGAGCTGGCCCGTCTGACGGAGCTGCCGGGAGGCCGGTACCTGAAGGGCATCCGCCACCAGGTCCAGGCCGAACCCGACCCCGAATGGCTGCTGCGCGAGGACGTACGCCGAGGACTCGCGGCCGTCGCCGCGGCGGGCCTCGCCTACGACCTGGTCGTCCTGCCCCACCAGCTCTCCGCCTGCGTGCAGGCGGCCGAGCGCCACCCCGAACTCACCTTCGTACTCGACCACTTGGGCAAGCCGCCCATCGCCTCCGGCGCGCTGGAACCCTGGGCCACCGCCGTCCGCGCACTCGCCGCACTGCCGAACACCACCTGCAAGCTCTCAGGAATGGTGACGGAGGCGGACTGGAAGAGCTGGCAGCCGAGCGATCTGGCGCCCTACGCGGACACGGTGCTGGACGCCTTCGGCCCGAGCCGGCTCATGTTCGGCTCCGACTGGCCGGTGTGCGTCCTTGCCGCCTCGTACGCCGAAGTCGCCCAGACCGCCGGCCAGTTGACCGAGAAGCTCAGCGAGGGCGAGCGGGAGGAGATCTTCGGGAGTACCGCCACCCGCGTCTACCGCCTCTGAACCACCGAGATCTACCGTCTCTGAATCACCGAGGCCTACCGCCTCTGAATCACCGAGCCGAGCCGCGTCGGCGGCATGAACTCGCGTACGTACGTCCGCTCCCAGCACGCGCCCGTCTCCCGCAACTCGTGCCAGGTCGTGTACCGGTAGCGGTAGAGGCGGGCCCGGACGCAGCGGGGCGGTGCGTCCGCCGGGAACGGCGAGCGGCGTAGCAGCCGCAGCGTGTCGCGGTCGTTTTCCAGCAGCCGCTCCATCAGGCCGCCGAACCACGGGCCGGCGTAGGCGGGGGAGAGCGCCGCGAACCACATCATCCAGTCGAGGCGCAGGTGGTACGGGGCGAACTGGCGTGGCCAGTGCCGTGGGTCGCCCGGCTTGCCCTTGAACTCGTACTCCTTCCACTCCGAGTCCTCGCGCGGGACCGGGTCCGCCGTGCCCTCGATCACGACCTCGTGGCGGACGCGGCTGACGCTGCCGAACGCCCCGTAGGTGTTGACGAGATGGAGCGGGTCGAAGGAGCGGTTCATGACCTGGTGGCGGGAGACGAGATTGCGGGCCGGCCGGTAGCTCAGGGTCAGCAGGAGCGCGGCGACGGCGAGGACCACGATCTCGTACCAGAGGGGTGCTTCGGGCGTGTCCGGGGCCGTGCCGGGGAACTCCACGGCGGACAGGGCGACGACGATCGTGATCCAGTTCAGCCAGGAGAAGTTGCCCGACAGGACCAGCCACAGCTGGGTGACGATCATCAGCGAGGCGGCGGCCGTCGCGATCGGCTGAGGTGTGAACAGCAGGACGGGTACGACGAGTTGGGTGAAGTGGTTGGCGGCCACCTCCGCCCGGTGGAACGGCTTCGGGAGATGGTGGAAGAACCAGCTCAGCGGGCCCGGCATCGGCTGGGTCTCGTGGTGGTGGTCGAGGCAGGTCAGCTTCCGCCAGCACTCGTCGCCGCGGATCTTGATCAGGCCCGCCCCGAACTCGACGCGGAACAGGAGCCAGCGCAGCAGCAGGAGCACCACGATCGGCGGGGCGACCTCGTCGTTGCCCAGGAAGATCGCGAGGAAGCCGGTCTCCAGGAGCAGGGACTCCCAGCCGAAGCCGTACCAGGTCTGGCCGACATTCACGATCGACAGGTACAGCACCCAGGGGACGAACCACAGCAACATGGCGCCCCACAGGGGAAGTTGGCTGTCCAGGCCCGCGACCAGCGCCACCGACACCGCGCAGCCGGTCCAGGCCCAGGCCGCGAAGAAGCGGTCGGAGTAGTGGAGCTGGAACACGCTCGGCGCCCGCCGGAAGGGCACCCGTGCCACGTACCGGGGTACCGGCAGCATGCCGCGCTCGCCGATCAGCGCACGGAACTGCAGCGCCGCGCCCAGGAACGCGACGAGGTACACCGCGGCCAGCGCCCGTTGGAAGACCAGCCGGCTCGTCCAGTACTCGGGGACTGTGAACCACTCCACGTCGAACGCTCCCTTCCCCTCCATTGTGACGCTGTGTGACCCACCCCGGCTGCTGTGTGCCTCTCTTCGGCTTGCGGGTCTTCCGGAAGCGACGCAGACAATAGTGAACATATTGACCGGGATGAAACGGGGACCGCGGTGCACATATCCACCAGAACCCTCGTTCTCGCCTGCACGCTCTCCGCGGCGCTCTTCGGCGCGGGCTGCGGCGGTGACGGGGAGAAGGCGTCCGACGCCTCCGGCGGAGAGGTCTTCCTGGAGCCGGTCGCGGCCGAGGGCCCGGACCCGTTCACCGACTCGACGGCGCGGATCACCGCGACCCCGTCACCGGTCGCCCCGACACCGTCCCCCGCACCGACGGCGGAGGGCGTGCGGTCCGTCGCGGGCGGTACGCCGGGCCTCTACGGCGGTACGCATCGCGTCGGCAGCTGTGACGTCGAACGGCAGGTCGGGTTCCTCACCGCGGACCAGGTCAAGGCACGCGCGTTCGCGCGGGCCGCCGGTGTCTCCCGGTCCGGCATCCCCGCGTATCTGCGCGGTCTGACCTCGGTCGTGCTGCGCGCCGACACCCGGGTCACCAACCACGGCTTCCGGGACGGGAGGGCGACCGGCCATCAGTCCGTACTCCAGGCCGGCACCGCCGTCCTCGTCGACAACCGCGGCGTACCCCGCGTTCGCTGCGCCTGCGGCAACCCGTTGAAGCCGCCCGTCGCCCTCGACGGAACTCCCGGCCGCCACGGCAGCCCTTGGTCGGGTTACCGGCCCACGAAGGTCATCGTGGTCACCCCGGAGCCGCAGGTGATCACCGACATCACGATCATCAACGTCGAGGACAACACCTGGATCGAGCGCAGGATCGGTGACGACGGCGACGAGGACCGCATCGTGCCGCCACCCGCCGTCGACCCGCAGAGTCCGGACCCGGACGGCTCCTCGCCGTCGGCCGAGGAGCCGTCGTCCGACGACTCCTCGGAGAGCTCCGACGGGTCCCCGACCGACTGCGTGACACCGACCGTGACTGTCACTCCGGGCACCGCGGAGGACACTCCGACGGAGGGCACCGCGACGGAGAACACGCCGACCGAGGAGACCACGACCACCGCGTCCCCGGCCCCCTCGGACTGCCCCACGGCCACCGTGACGGCCACGCCGGAGCCCTCCGACGACCTGGTCTCGCCCCCCGAGGGCTCGGAGACGGACACGCTGCCCGACACGGACGTCCCCGACGAGCCCGGCGTCGACGAGCCCGGGCAGCCCGAGCCGCCCCTGGACTCGCTGGACTCCCCGGAGCGTGAGGTCGGCCCCGACACCGTCCCGGACAGCCCCGACGTACCGGACGACGGCGGCCTGATCCCGGACGAGCCGGGCCCGTACAGGGCCTCCGGCGCCGCCGGGTTCTTCGGCAGGCTGGTCGGCTGAGCTGCCGTGATGCGTCACACGAGTCGAAAATTCAGTCAAACCCTGCCAAGGTGGGCGCATGGTTGATCGGGGAGCGAGCGCTCTGTCACTCCCGGACGACTGGCCCGCCCACCCGGATCCGATCCTGGCGCTCAACCGTATGGGCGGCTTCGACTGGGACCTGGACAGCGGCGTCATGCAGATGGACGCCCTGGCCCACGAGATCTTCGACCTGCGCCCCGACGAGTACGACGGCCGCCCCGAGACGCTGTCCGTGCGGGTGCCCCCGACCGAGGCCCGCCGACTCGACGTCCACGTCTCCCAGGCCATCAAGGACGGCAGCGAGAACTACGGGGCGTACTTCCGCGTCCGCCGTCGCGACGGAACCCTGCGCTGGACCCATACCCAGGGCTACATCCGCCGCGACAGGACGGGCCGGCCGCGCCGCATCATCGGCATCGTCCGCGACGCCACCCAGGAACTGAGCGAGGCCGAGGGCCGTCGCGAGCAGGCGGCCCTGGACGAGGCCCGTCGCCGGCAGACGAACGTCGTGCAGATCACCACGGCGGCGCTCGCACACGCCCGTACGGTCCAGGACGTCATCGACGTCCTCAAGGACACCCACGGCCTCACCCACCTCGGCGCGACGAGCCTCGTCATGGGCCTGGTCGAGGCCGGCCGTATCCGGCTGGTCGCCGAGGGCCCCGAGGGCAGCTTCGTACCCGGCACCGAGGTCACCCGGATGGACGAGCAGTACCCGATGAGCGAGGTGGTGCGGACGCTCGCCCCGCGCTTCATCGAGTCGCCGGAGGAGTTCGCCCGGTCGTATCCGCTGCTGTGGCCGCACATCACCGGCCTGGACATCACCTCGGCCGCCTACCTGCCGCTCATCGCCCAGGCCAGACCCATCGGCGCCATGGGCCTGCTCTACAACGACCGGCGCGGCTTCTCCGCCGAGGACCGCAACGTCCTCGTCGCGCTCGGCAGCAGCATCGCGCAGAGCCTGCAGCGGGCCATGTTCTACGAGCAGGAGAAGGACCTCGCCCAAGGGCTCCAGCAGGCCATGCTGCCGCGCTCCATCCCCAGCGTGCCCGGCGCCGACATCGTCGTCCGCTACCGCTCCGGCTCACTCGGCCGGGACATCGGCGGCGACTGGTACGACGTGATCCCGCTGCCCGGCGGCCGCGTCGGAGCCGTCATCGGGGACGTCCAGGGCCACGACACCCACGCGGCCGCCGTCATGGGCCAGCTGCGCATCGTCCTGCGGGCCTACGCGGCCGAGGGCCACACCCCCGCCACCGTCATGGCCCGTGCCTCCGTCTTCCTGCACGAACTCGACACCGAGCGCTTCGCGACCTGCCTGTACGCGGAGGTCGACCTCTCCACGGGGGTGGTGCAGGCCGTCCGGGCGGGCCACATGGACCCGCTGGTCCGCGACCCGAACGGCAGCTGTCGCAGAGTCCGCCTCGAAGGGGGCCTGCCGCTCGGCCTGTCCGCCCTGTTCGGACGCCTCGAATACCCCGTCGTCACCTTCGAACTCGACCCCGGCCAGACCCTGCTCCTGTACACCGACGGCCTCGTCGAACAGCCGGGGATCGACCTGGACGACGGCATGGAGACACTCCGCGCACTCATGTCCACGGGACCGGCCGACGTACGCGACCTCGCCGACCGGCTCATCGACGTGGCCGAGGAACGCGGCGGCGAGGACGATGTCGCGCTGCTCCTGCTGCGCCGCCTGGGCCTCGACGCGCAGCGCCCCGGCGGGCGGCTCCAGCAGCTCGTCGGTCCGGGCGACCCCGAGGCCCTCACCTCGTGCCGGCACATGATCCGCGCGGCCGTGGACGCCTGGGGTGCCCGCGAGCGCGCCGACGAGGTCGAACTGGTCGCCGACGAACTGGTCACCAACGCCCTGATGCACACCGAGGGCTCCGCGATCGTCACCCTCCGGGTCCTCACCGGCTCCGCCCGCCGGCTGCGCGTCGAGGTCGAGGACGCGTCCAGCGCGCTGCCGCGGCGCCGCGAGGCCGGAGAGGCGGGGGTCTCCGGGCGGGGGCTGCTGCTGGTGGACCGCCTCGCGGACGTGTGGGGCGTGGAGGCCCGGGGCGGCGGCAAGTGCGTGTGGTGCGAGTTCACCGTGCCGGAACGGGACCCCGAACGGGACTGAGGCCCGGTCGTCCCGGTCCGCCTGGCGCTGTCTGAACCGGGTGGCACCCTGGACGTATGCCGGAACTACCCGAGGTCGAAGCGCTGAAGGACTTCCTGGCCGACCACCTCGTCGGCCACGAGATCGTGCGCGTGCTGCCTGTCGCGATCAGCGTCCTGAAGACGTACGACCCACCGCTCACCGCTCTTGAGGGCCGCGAGGTGACCGCCGTGCACCGGCACGGCAAGTTCCTGGACCTGGAGACGGCCGGTGGCCCGCACTTCGTGACGCACCTGGCCCGCGCGGGCTGGCTCCAGTGGAAGGACCGGCTCCCCGACGGCCCGCCCCGCCCCGGCAAGGGCCCGCTCGCGATGCGCGTCGCCCTGGAGACCGGCGAGGGCTTCGACCTCACCGAGGCGGGCACCCAGAAGCGGCTGGCGGTGTATGTCGTACGGGATCCGGGGGAGATCCCCGGCGTCATCCGCCTGGGCCCCGACCCGCTGGCCGACGACTTCGACGAGACCCGCTTCGGGAAGCTCCTCGAAGGCGAGCGCCGACAGCTCAAGGGCGCCCTGCGCGACCAGAGCCTGATCGCGGGAGTGGGCAACGCCTACAGCGACGAGATCCTGCACGCCGCGAAGATGTCCCCCTTCAAGCTCGCCGCCACCCTGACGCCCGAGGAGAGACAGCGGCTGTACGAGGCGCTGCGCACGACCCTCACGGAGGCCGTCGAGCGCTCCCACGGGCTCGCCGCGGGCCGCCTGAAGGCCGAGAAGAAGAGCGGTCTGCGCGTGCACGGCAGGACCGGCGAGCCGTGCCCGGTCTGCGGCGACACCATCCGCGAGGTCTCCTTCAGCGACTCGTCGCTCCAGTACTGCGCCACCTGCCAGACGGGCGGCAAACCGCTCGCGGACCGCAGGATGTCCAGGTTCCTGAAGTGAGGCGCTGCACCCCGCCTCAGGTCGCCTTGAGTGTCACCAGCCGCTCGCCCGCCGTCGTGCGCACCTCGTAGCGGACGACCTCGCCGGGGTGCATGGCCGCCGAGCCCTGCATGGGGTCCGCGGGCTTCGCCCCGGCCTTGGGCACGGTCCAGCTCAGCACGACCTCCTCCGAGTCGTGGCCGACGGCGACGAGTTCGCAGGGCAGGGCACCGGCGGCGCCCTTGACCTGCAGGCCCACGTCGCTGCCGTAGGCCCGGTCGACGGTGGTGACCTCGGCCCACACCCCGGTCCCCGGGTCCGTCGCGGCGACCCGGTCGCCGTCCGAGCCCCCGCCTCCGGTGAGGACCGCGGCCGCGGGCCCGCCCACGGCGAACACCACGGAGGCGGCGACCGCGAACAGCCAGCGCCTGCGCCCGGTCCGGCGGGCCGAGACGACGTCGTCGAGCAGCCGGTCCAGAAGAGCGGGGCCGGCCTGGGTCATGGGGTGTACCGAACGTGGCGTCGCTCGGGCGTATGCCCGCAACGACCGCGTAGTGGGCGTCAGTTCACTTATCTGAACCGCACACTGGGGACACTCCATGAGGTGGTCCTCGAAGCGGAAGGCTTCCGCCTCGTCCAGCACGCCGAGCGCGTACGCTCCGACGTCGCGGTGGCGTTCCAGCGACCTCATACCAAATCCTCGGTGCCGATGGGGTGTGTGCGGGGAGTAGCTGCTTGCCCACCGGTACGCAGGGGACCGCTGAATCACTCAAGCCCCGTGCGGAATGCAACCAACGGATTCGGAGCGGCAGGGCCCGCGGATTGGTCGAGGTTCGAAAAAAACTGGTCGGGAGCGTCGGCCGAAGGGTTCCGGCCAGAGCCAGCGGATTCCGGCCAGGGTCGGAGGGTTCCGGTCGGGGTCGGAGGGTTCCGGTCAGAAAAGATGGATCGCCAGATGCCCCAGCGGCAGCCCCAACTGCCAGGCCGGTGTCCACACCTTCGGTCCGTCGTCCTCCCCGATCACCGGGCCACCGCCCGGTACCGCGTCCAGGTCGGGTGCGAGCAGTTCGGTCTCCTCCAGCCAGCGCCAGGCCGCCGTCGCAAGGTCCAGGTCCGGTGTCGGACGGCCCGACCGGATCGCCTCGGCCGCGAGTCCGGCCATGCGCTCGCGCACCCAGTCCTGCCACGGCTGGTCGTACGCCGTCAGCGACAGCCATGTCTCCAACTGGGAGACGACCCGGATGCCCGAGAGCTCACCGCTGGTGTCCGACAGGAAGATGGTGAGCGCCAGCGCGTCACGCCCGGCGCGGAACTCGAAGGACGTGGGCGGCATCAGGTCGCCGGTCCGTAGCAGTTCGTCGGCGATGTACTCGGCGTACAACCACGCCATGGGGACGGTGAGTTCGCCACCACCGGTGCCGTCCGTGCTCTCTTGACCTCTGTGCAGCATTCCTTCCTGCCTTCCTCCGGTGCGTGCGCGTCGCCCGACCCCGGGCCCCCACTCCGGAACACGGATGAAGACAGCTGATTGCTCAACCATGATCCACAGCAGGCGCTTTACGGAGGCTTGACCCAACCGACGGTTTCACCGCAGGTCGGCCGCATATCCCGGAAGAACCCGGCGCAGGGCGCGCAGCGCGTAGTACGCGCGAGACTTCACGGTACCGGGCGGAATCCCGAGCTCCGCCGCGGCCTCCGCCACACTCGCCCCCCGGAAATACACCTGCACCAGGACTTCACGGTGCTCGGGAGTGAGTGTCTTCACAGCCTCGCGCACATCGAGGGTCGCCGCGGAGCGTTCCGCGTGATCGGCACACACCCGCGCACTGTCCAGCACGGCGTCCCCGACCTCGGCGGGCCGTGCCTGCCGGGCCCGCCGCGCGTCTATGGCGAGCCGTCGCCCGACGGTCAGCAGCCAGGGCCGTACGGAGTCGAAGTCGTCGGCGCGCAGCGCCTCGGGATGCTGCCAGGCGCGGACGAACGTCTCCTGCACCAGATCCTCGGCGCGCTGGCGGTCCCCGTCGGAGAGCCTCAGCATCAGGGCGAAGAGCGGTGCGCCGTGCTCCCGCTGCAATTCGGCCAGCTCGTGCTCGGCGGTCGTCCTGCTGGTCATGGTCGTGGCGGCCGTCATGGCCGTATGCCAACGCAGGGCGCCCCGCCGGGACAGGGTGCTGACACGGATCGTCGGCGGACGGTCGAACCCGTCGGCGAACGGTACGACGAACGGTCAACCGGGACGGAAAGCTCCGCATCCGCTTCTCGGTCCTGCCCGACCGGACCCGTCCGGAAACGCCGGTCGGAACGGCCCCGGAACCTTCGACACCCGCGCCGATGACGCGGTAATCAGTACCCAGAGCGCGGACCAGAGCGCTCGCCGCCGCCGGCAGCCCGTCAGGGCACCACCGTCACCGGCCAGCGACCCGCCTTCACCAACCGGATCGCGACGGAACCGACGAACCGGTGCCCCGCCTGCTCGGACGCGCCGACCACGACCGCGTCCGCCTTGAGCCGGTCCGCCGCCGAGACCATCCCGTTGTACGGGTCGCCGCGGAGGGTGTGGAACTCCCAGCGCACGTCGAATATGCCCTTGACCTGCTCGGTCGCCGTCCGGATCTCCCGGACCAGCCCCTCGGCGATCTCGTCGGTCGTCTCGGCGATCGGGACCCCGAGCGCGGCGCCCGCCGACATCACCGGCTGGATGTACACCAGGGCCAGCAGCGCCCGCTGACGCCGGGCCAGCCCCGCGGCATAGGCGGCCGCGCGGAACGAGGAGTCGGAGCCGTCCACGCCGACCACGATGACCTTCGGCCCGTCCGTGCCCCGCTCGAACTGGGAGTGCTGTTCCGTCACGGCGCTGAGGCTATCGGAATCAGCAGGTCCCGCAGCCGCCGGGGACGGCACCCGGCCTTGCTCGGCACCGGCCTTGCCTTCCCGCCGTCCTCCGCCGACTCGTGGCGCGCCGCCGCTGAGCCGCTCCCGGCCGCCCCAGCTGCTCCCATCGGGTGCTTTCGTGCGCCCGCACCGGTGTCGATGCGCTGTGTCGGCCCCCGGCCGGGCGACTGATTACTCATGCACAAGGATCAGTTCCTCTCGCGGCGCCGGGCGTTGCTCGCCGGCGCCGCCGTCCTGGGAGCGGCCGGGGCGGCCGGTACGGCGCAGCTGCTCGCCACCGACCAGGGCTCCCCGGCCGGGTCCTCCGCCGCACCTGCCACGCCTGCCGTACCTTCCACACCTGCCGCTCCCGCCGCGGGCGCCCAGGCGAACCGGGCGGCACGGGTCGCCGGGAAGCCGTCCGCCTACCGCCTCCAGCCCATCGCCGGATACGGCCCGGCACGGACCGCGCCCGCGCGCACCCTCGTACGGCACGAGCCGTTCCTGCGCATGTCCGGGCGCGGCCGCACCATGGTGCTGACCTTCGACGACGGCCCCGACCCCCGCTACACCCCGCAGATCCTGCGCACGCTCAAGGCCCACGACGTACGCGCCATGTTCTTCGTGTGCGGCGAGATGGCCGTCGACAACAAGGACATGCTGCGGGAGATGGCCGACGAGGGGCATGTCGTCGGCAACCACACCTGGTCCCACCCGCTGCTGACCCGGCTGACCCGGTCCGGGATCCGCTCCCAGATGGAGCGGACCTGCGACGTCATCGAGGAGGCGTCCGGCGAGCGGCCCGCCTGGTTCCGCGCGCCGTACGGGGCCTGGAACCGCGCCGCCTTCCAGCTCGGAGCCGAACTCGGCATGGAGCCGCTCGGCTGGACCGTCGACACCCTCGACTGGAGGACGCCGGGCGCCGGCACCATCGAGCGCCGGGTCATGAACGGCGCGGCCCCGGGCGTGGTGGTCCTCGCGCACGACGCGGGCGGCGACCGCTCGCAGAGCGTACGGGCGCTGCGCGACTATCTGCCGCGGCTGCTGGACTCCGACTACCACGTCACCGTGCCCCGGCGGCAGGCCACCTGAGGCCACGGGCTTTCGCCCGCCCGGCCGGGGAACGCTCAGCGAACCTCGGCCAGGCGGGCGAACACGACGACGTTTCCGGCGTAGCCGTTCTGCTTGGAGAAACCGCCCCCGCAGGTGATGACACGCAATTCGGGGGTTCCGCTGTTTCCGTAGACCCGATTTCCGGGGAAGTTGTTCTTCTCGAACACCTCGATGCCGTAGATCTCGAATACGGCGACCTTTCCGTCCTTGCGCCTGACCTCCACGCGGTTTCCCTTTTTCAGGGCCCCGAGGCCGTAGAAGACGGCGGGGCCCTGCTGGTTGTCGACATGGCCGACGAGAACGGCCGTGCCCTTCTCGCCGGGCGAGACCGCTCCGGAGAACCAGCCCGCGAGGTTCGGGTTCTCCGGTGGCGGCGCGTCCACCCAGCCCTCCATGTCGAGGCCCACGGGCAGGACGGGCGCGTCGACCTGGATCGCCGGGATCCGGACGCGGTCGACCACGGAGAACGGCAGCGGAACAGGAGCGCCCCGGCCGTTCCTGCCCGCGGTGAGACTGTCCGCCGCGGCGGCCGTCGCGGGCTGCGGGGGCCCCACGTCGAACTCTCCCGAACCATTTCGGATGAGCGCGAGGCCGGTCAGCAGAACAAGCGCTATCACGCCCCAAGGAGCCCGCTTTCTGGCGCGCTCCTCCTCTTCGGCCAACTCGTACCCAGACATTCGCCAACCCCTCTCGACGTGGCCGTCGCCCCGTCCGTCGCGCTTACGAGAACGCTAAGCGCAGCATGTCCGTCGGGCGACGGGAGAAGCGCGAACGGGTGGCGGGGCCGGCCTCCGTGCGCCATCCGAGTTGCCGTCGGCAGGAAATTTCTGACGGTCCGTGACCTGCGGCAATATCCGATTGTGTTCCTTTCTCCCGGCGTGTCCTCTCACCAGGACGGACCATTCTCGAAATGCGGCTCTGTGCAAGGCAACTGAGGGTCTGTCTGGGAGGCGTTTTCTCGCCGATCCACCCGGGGACGGTTCCCGGGGCGCCTTCCGCGGAGGAACACATGCGTACCACTCGTGCCCTGGCGGTCTCTGCGACAGCCGTCGCCGTCCTCGGACTCACCGCTCCCGTGGCCGCGGCCTGGGACAACCCGAGCAACATCGTCGCCACGCCAAGCGTCATTGCCCGGGGCGGGCAGCTGACGGTCACCGTCGACGGATGCAAGAGCGGCGGCAACATGACGTCCAACGCATTCCCGCAGGCGACTCTCTCGCCGGACCCTAGTGGCGGCAACGACAGGTCGAAGGGAACGGCGACTGTCAACAGCTCGGCCACCCCCGGTTCGTACGACATCACGGTCAACTGCAGCGGAAAGATCCTCACCAAGCCCGGTGCTTTCACCGTCATCGGCGGTGTCCGCGGCGGTCTCGGCGGCAGCAGCTCCACCGGTGCCACCCCCACGGACATCGCGATCGGCGGTGGGCTCGTCAGCCTCGCGCTCATCGGTGGCGGGGTGTTCTGGATGCGCCGCCGGTCCGAGAACAAGATCTGAGCCGCTGCCCCTTCGAGGGCCGGATCGCGGGCAACCGCAGCGCACGTGAACAGCCCTTCGCCCCGGACCCCCTCAGGGGGTCCCGGGCGTAGTGCTCTACTGTGAAAAATCCGGCGTGCGGGCCCGTGCGCCCTCGGCAGTAGTACGCAGCCC
>NZ_JBFAHW010000068.1:0-55250 GCF_040654355.1 Streptomyces sp. NPDC050704
GGCGATCGGATATCCCGTCGCGGCACCGGCCCCACCACCCACCACCCCAGGGGCGCGGGGAACTGCGCGACCAGCCACAACGCACCCGCAGACAACGTCACCCCCGCCCCAACACCACCGTCCCCGAAGAGCAGAACCACCCACCCGTCCCCGACGCAACCGCCACCTCCGGAAGCCGCCCCCCACCCTTCCGTACCTGCCGTTCCCCAGCCTCCCCCCGCAGCTGCCGCACGGCCTCCACCAGCAGGAACAGTCCCCGCATACCGGGGTGTTGGGCCGACAGCCCACCCCCGTCCGTGTTCACCGGCAGCTCACCGCCGACCGTCAGCCGCCCCTTCCCGGCCACGAACGCACCCCCCTCCCCCTTCTTGCAGAACCCCAGATCCTCCAGCGTCACCAGCGTCATGTACGTGAACGCGTCGTAGATCTCCGCCACATCCACGTCCCCCGGCCGAACTCCCGCCCGACCGAAGGCGATCCGCCCGCTCACCGCAGCCGGCGACACCGTGAAATCCGCCCACTCGGACATGGCGGAGTGCGAGACGTGCTCACCGGTGCCGAGAACCCACACAGGAGCCGTACGGCAGTCGCGCACGTACTCCTCCGCCGCCAGCAACACCGCCGCACCCCCGTCCGACCGTATGCAGCAGTGCAGTTTGGTGAACGGATCCGCGATCATCGGCCCCGACAGAACGTCGTCGACAGTGATCGGCTCCCGGAACATCGCCCCCGGATTCAGCGCCGCGTTCGCCCGCGCCTGCACGGCCACCGACGCCAACTGCTCCAGCGTCGTGCCGTATTCGTGCATGTGACGGCGCGCGGCCATCGCGTACTTGGCGATGAGCGTATGGCCGTACGGCACCTCGAACTGCGCGGGCCCGCGCGCACCGAACGACAGGTTGCCCGTACGCCGCCCCGCCTTGATGTCCGCCCGGGCGGTGGACCCGTACACCAGCAGCACCGCATTGGCATGCCCGGCGGCGATCGCGTCCGCCGCGTGGGCCGCCATGACCTCCCACGTCGAGCCGCCGACCGAGGTGGAGTCGACCCAGGTGGGCCGCAGGCCCAGATACTCGGCCACCTCGACCGGCGCCAGCACACCCAGGCCCGCCGAGGCGAAGCCGTCCACCACCGAGCGGTCGAGCCCCGAGTCGGCCAGGGCGCGGCGAGCCGCCTGGGCGTGCAGGGCGTACGGCGTCGCGTCGTCGACGCGGCCGCAGTCGGAGAGGGATACGCCGACTACGGCCACTTTGCGGTTCCCTGGAGTCCCAGTCCCAGTCGGTGTTCCAGTCGGAGTCATGGAATCTGACGGTACATCAGGTAAGACAGAGTGCGGGAGGTGTCGCAACCCTGTGCATCTCCCGATCCCCGCTCTAACATGACGCCCCGTCAGATCAGGCAGCCGTAGCCGACAGCCGGTAGCCAGCCGGAGCCGGTGAACCGGCCCGGGGAGGAGCCCGCCGATGGACGCCACCTTCACCGCGGAACAGGACGAGATCCGCCGCACCCTCCGTGAGCTGCTCCTCAAGCGGTGCGGGCCGGAGGAGGTCAGGGCCGCCGCGGGGACCGCGGACGGGTACGACCCCGCGCTCTGGGAAGCCCTCGCGCAACAGCTCGGGCTGCCCGGCCTCGCGCTTCCCGAGGAGTACGGGGGAGCGGGCTGCACCCTCACCGAACTCGCCCTGGCGAGTGAGGAACTGGGCCGCGCCCTCGCCCCGTCACCGCTCCTCGCGACCGCCGTGCTGAGCGTCCCACTCCTCCTCGCGCTCGGCACGGAGGGCCAGCGCGCCGAGCTGCTCCCCCGCATCGCCGCCGGCCGGCTCACCGCCGCCCTCGCCGTGCCGGGCGCGGTCCTGCCCACCGCCCTCGGCCTGACCGGCGACAACCACGGCGACTGGGCAGGCGGCGGCCGGGCCGGCGGCGTCCAGGCACGGCAGACGGCCGAGGGCGGGTGGCGGCTGTACGGGCAGGCGGACCAGGTGCTCGACGGATACAGCGCGGAACTGCTGGTCGTGGCCGCGCACACCGGGGGCTTCGCCCGGTCCCGTACGCGCCTCTTCCTCGTACGGGACCTGCCGCGGGACGGCGCGACCCGCGTACGGCAGACCTCCCTCGACGGGACCCGGCCACAAGCCCGCCTCCAACTCCGGTACGTGGAAGCCGAGTTGCTCGGCGACACGTCCTCAGATGTGCCCACCGCTGTGGGCGCCGCGCTCGCCGCCGTGGGGGACGCGGCCGCCGCAGTCCTCGCCGCGGAGGCGGTCGGCGCCGCCGACCGCGTACTGGAACGGACCGTCGAGTACGTCAAGCAGCGCGAGCAGTTCGGGCGCGCGATCGGATCGTTCCAGGCAGTGAAGCACCGGCTGGCCGATCTGTACGTACAGGTCCAGGCGGCACGTTCGGCCGCGTACTACGCGGCCTGGGCGACGGCCGCCGGAGGCGAGCGCGCGGGCGGGCTCGCCCTCGCGCAGGCACTGGAGGCCCTGCGCACCACCGCCTCCGAGGCCGTCCAGCTGCACGGCGGTATCGGCTTCACCTGGGAGCACGAGGCGCACCTGTACTTCAAGCGGGCGGCCGGGGACGAACTGCTCTTCGGCCCGGTCCACCGGCTACGCGCGCACGCGGCGGACGCGGCGCGGCTCTTCGAGGGCGGAGAGGTGACGGTCTGATGCCCAAGAACGAGCCCAAGAACGAGCCCGAGAACCAACCGTCCCGGCCCTCGCGGCTGCCAGGCGTCCGGCTCGTCCAGAAGGTGTCCTCCACCCGAGCCTTCGCGAAGGTCGCCCCGCACGTCATCCCCGCGCTGGACCGCGCCGTACACCGGCTGACACGCGGGAAAGTCCTACTCAGTGCCCAGATGCTGCCGGGGGTCATCCTCACGGCGCGCGGTGCGAAGAGCGGGCTTCCGCGGCGTACGCCACTCGCCTGTATGCCGGAGGAAGGGGTGGGGGACGCGGTTCGCAGCTGGATTCTCATCGGGTCCAACTTCGGGCGGACCGATCACCCCGCCTGGACCGGCAACCTGCTCGCCCATCCCGACGCCGAGGTCAGCTGGCAGGGCGAGGACATCCCGGTCACCGCCCATCTGCTGAAGGGCGAGGAGCGCGATACGGCGTGGAAGGCGCTGCTGGAGTTCTGGCCGCCGTACGCGACCTATCAGGCCCGAGTCACACGCGAGATCCGGCTCTTCCGGATCGTACGAAGTTGAAGGAGGCGCGAGCCCGAGACACGAGCCGCGAACGCGACAGGCGGCAGCCCACCGAAGTGAACTGCCGCCTGCGTGACAGGACGTGTGCCTGGTAAGCGGGGCGCGCTACTTGGTCGGCTTCTTGCCCGTCACGCCCAGATGCACCAACAGGGCGAGGTTCGGCTTGAGTTCAGCCTGCTTGACGCCCCACGTCTGGAAGCCCTTCTGGTGCGAGGCCACCGCCGCGAGCATCGCGACGAGGGAGCCCGCCATCGCCGCCGGGCTGACGTCCTTGTCGACCTTGCCCTTGGCCTGAAGCTCCTTGACCGTGTCCGTAAGGGAGTTGTTCACGGAGTTCAGGATCTTCATGCGGATCTTGTAGAAGCGTTTGTCGCCCTCGGCGGCGCCCAGGTCGACGACGCGGAGGATGGCATCGTTTTTGCGCCAGAAGTCGAGGAAGCCGTCCACGAGTTCCTGCGCGGTCTGCCAGCCCGCCTTGCCGACCCAGGAGCGCCCTTCGAGCACCTGGGTCAACCCGGCGCCCTCCGCGGCCATTTGCTCGGCAATCTCCAGGACGGCGCCTTCGACGTCCGGGAAGTACTGGTAGAAGGTCGCCGGTGAAGTGCCCGCCTTCCGGGCGACGTCGATGACTTTGACGTCGCGGTAGGGCGAGGAGCTGAGCATCTCGCTGAGGCAGTCGAGCAGCTTCTGCCGCGTCGCCTGCCCGCGCCGACCGGCCACACGGCCGTCGACGGTACGCACTTGTCCTGTCATGCCGTCAGCTTACCGAGGGGTGATCGGAGCGCGATTCGGCCGACTGCAAATGGGGTGCACACGCTCGGACAGGGCGCTGGCAGGGCACTGGCAGGACTCCGGCAGAGCTCCGGCAGAGCTCCGGCAGAGCTCCGGCAGGGCTTGGGCAGAGTTCTCCGGCAGAGTTTCGGACAAGGGCCGGGCGGAGCTCGGACAGAAGGGCCGCCGCACACTCTGCGGGATGTGCGAAAGGCCGTTAGCTTGGCGGCATGGCTGGATCTGAGGCATCTGCCGCGTTCGCCGAGGGCGTCCCCTGCTGGGTCGACGCCCAGCTTCCGGACGTCGCGGCGGGCCAGCGCTTCTACGGTGAGCTCTTCGGGTGGACCTTCGAGGCCTTCGAGGAGGGGTACGGGGTCTCCGCGTCCCCCGTGCCCGCCGCCTCCTCCGTGCCCTCCGTACGGGCGCTCCTCGAAGGGGAGCCCGTGGCGGCCCTCGCTCCCAAGCGGGACGGCCGGATGCCCACCGTCTGGACGGTGTACTTCGCCACCCCGGACGCCGCCGCGCTGGCCGACCGGATCGAGGAGGCGGGCGGCCAGGTGATCACGGCACCGGTGCCGGTGGGCCCGTACGGCACGACGGCGCTCGCCGCCGACCCCGAGGGCGCCGTGTTCGGGCTGTGGGAGGGCGACACGCACCCCGGCTTCGGCAAGCGGCACGGCCCCGGCTCCTTCGGCTGGGCCGAGCTGTACACGCGGGACACGGCCGCCGCGAACTCCTTCTACGGCGACCTCTTCCACGAGGCCCTCTTCGGCGACGGCGCCACCCCCGACTTCGGCCGCGCCCCCGTCTCCGACGTCTTCCCCGCCGAGATGCCGCCCCACTTCCTGGTCCATTTCGGGGTGGCGGACTGCGACGCCGTACTCGGTACGGTGGTGCGCCTCGGCGGCCGGATCCAGGCGCCGCCCTTCGACGCTTCGTACGGGCGGGTGGCTGTCGTCACCGACAATCAAGGAGCGTCCTTCGCGGTTCTCCAGCGCTGAAAGGCACCGAAAGGGGTCGAGAAGCGGCGGGGGGCCTTGAAAAATGAGGCAGACGCGGGGTTTTTATGCGGGAACGCCCCGAGACATCCACATTCCGGCCCGGGTTCGCAACCTATGGCCGGGCCAGGAAGAATCGGGGTGCGTGCCGCCGGAGCGGTTCGGTGGTGAGACGCTGCGCAGTGGCTGGAAGCGCAGCCGCGTACGGGGAGGTGGCAGGCAAGTGGTGGATCAGCTGACACAGCACGATCCGCGGCGGATCGGGCCGTTCGAGGTGCTGGGACGGCTCGGCGCCGGCGGCATGGGGCTGGTCTATCTCGCGCGCTCGGCCTCGGGCCGGCGGGTGGCGATCAAGACGGTCCGCACGGAGCTCGCCGAGGACCAGCTTTTCCGGGTCCGCTTCACCCGTGAGGTGGAGGCGGCCCGGGCCGTCTCCGGCTTCTACACGGCGGCCGTGGTCGACGCCGACCCGCGTGCGGCCGTGCCGTGGCTGGCCACCGCGTACGTGCCCGCGCCCTCCCTCGAAGAAATAGTGACCGAGTGCGGGCCGATGCCGGCCCAGGCGGTCCGCTGGCTCGCGGCGGGTGTCGCGGAGGCCCTGCAGTCCATCCACGGCGCCGGGCTCGTGCACCGCGACCTCAAGCCGTCGAACGTCCTCGTCGTCGAGGACGGGCCGCGCGTCATCGACTTCGGTATCGCGTCAGGGGTTTCCAACACCCGCCTGACCATGACGAACGTCGCCGTCGGCACGCCCGCCTACATGTCGCCCGAACAGGCGAAGGACTCCCGAAGCGTGACCGGCGCGAGCGACGTCTTCTCGCTCGGCTCGATGCTCGTCTTCGCCGCCACAGGACACGCGCCCTTCCACGGCGCGAACCCCGTCGAGACCGTCTTCATGCTCCTCCGCGAGGGCCCGGACCTCGAAGGCCTCCCGAACGAGCTGCGGCCGCTGATCGAGTCCTGCATGCAGATGGAGGCGACCGCCCGCCCCAACCCCGCCGACCTCCAGGCGCAGCTCGCCCCCCACCTCTTCGGCTCCGGCTCCGACGACAGCGGTACGGCGTCCGCGTGGCTGCCCGAGCGGGCCGTGGGCCTGATCGAGACGCGCCGCGGCGGCCGCCCGGCGCCCCCGAAACCGCACTCCCCGCGCAGCGGCGGACGCGGCGCGCCCGTGGTGCCGCCCCCGCCGCCGCACAGCCCGCCCGTCCCGGTGGGCGCGGGCAACGGACGGCGCGGCGGCGCCCCCGACACCGGGCCGGTGCGGCTGGCCGGCGGCCAGGTGCCCATCGGGCCCGGTCCGCGCGTCGCCGACGCCCGGGCCGCCGCCGTGAAGGCGCCGCCTCCCGAGGCGGGCCTCGCCGCCTCCTGGTCCCGGCCGCGCCCCGGTGTGAACGGCGCCGACCCCGTCGCACCCGGTCCCGGTCCGGTGGCCGGGCCGCCGGCCCCCGGGCCGGACTCCGGCTCGTCCTGGCGGCCGTGGCGCTTCCGCATGTCGAACGACGTGTGGGGGACGCCCGCTGTCGCCGGCGACCTCGTCTACGTCACCTCCTTCGAGGTGCACGCCCTGGACGTGGCCACCGGGCGGCGCCGCTTCAAGACCCGGGACGTCGCCTGGTCGATGGCGGTCGCCGACGGCCGCGTGCACGCCTCCGACGGCCCCACCCTCTTCGCCCTCGACGCCCGCCAGGGCACCGACCTGTGGCGGCTGCCGACCGACGCCTGGGTGTACTCCCTCAAGGCCGACCGCGGCACCGTCGTCACCGGCACCCGCGGCGGCGGCGTACAGGCCTGGGAGGCCTCCAACGGCCAGAAGCTCTGGGAGATCACCGGAGCGCAGAGCGACTTCGAGTCGCCCGAGGCCGGACCCGCCATCCACGACGGCACGGTCTACGTCTGGCAGGACGCCCGGCTGCGCGCCCTGGAGGCCCGTACCGGCGAGGAGCGCTGGTCGTACCCCATCGGCGACGCGGCCTCCTGCGGCGGCGTCCCCGTCCGTCTGACGCACGCCGACGACGGATACGTGTACGTGTCGGCCGGCACCCGGGTCCTCGCCATCGACATCGCCGGCGGGCACGTGCGCTGGCACTTCGAGGCGCCCGCGGTGTTCCTGAGCCCGCCCACCTTCGCGCCGGGCCCGGCCGTCACGGGCGGCGGTGTGTACCTCGCCGACTACCTCGGCACGGTCTACGCCCTCGACGCCACCGACGGCCGCGACCGCTGGCGCATCGCCACCGAGTCCCGCGCCTCCATCGACCCGGTCCTCGTCTCGGCCGGTCACGTCCACGTCGGCAGCGGCAAGGGGCTCTACACGCTGGACGCCGTCACCGGCACGCCCAAGTGGCGCTTCCAGGCGGGCGGCGAGCTCGTGGGCGCGCCCGCCGTCGCCGACGGCCGCATCCACTTCGGCTCCACCGACCACCTCCTCTACACCCTGAAGGCCGACGACGGCCGCCTGCGCTGGAAGCTCGCCACCGGCGGCGAGATCACCGGCGCCCCGGTCGTCAAGGACGGCGTGGTGTACGCGTGCAGCAAGGACCGCTGCGTGTACGCCCTGGACGCGGAGAAGGGCACGGGAACGGCACGCGCCTAAGGGGCGCGGGGCTGTGTCGATATGCGGCTCCGCCGCGTGGGCGCGACCAGCCACAACCGGCCCGCAGATCCATACGTGCTGCGGCAGCGCCCAACTCCCCAGCCGCTCAGCTGTGATCCATCGGCGGACGCCGCCACGTCGCGGTGGGCGCGTCCTCGGCCGGAGTCGTGTACCCGGGCTCACGAGGGTGCGGCCCGTCGAGAGTCGGGACCGACGGACCCGACGGCTCCGCCGGAGCGACGGGCGCCGCACGCCGACCGCGCCCCCGGAGGACCACCGCGGCCACCAGCAACAGCACCCCACCGCCAAAGGCGAGCCCCGTACCCACGCCCAGCCCCCTGCCCGCGTCCCCGGTGACGGTCAGGCTGTCCTCCGCCTGCCCCACCCGCACCATCCACAGCACGGTGAAGCCGAGGACGACCACCCCGGCCAGCCCCACCAGCAGCCGCGACCGGAGCAGCAGCCCGACCACCGTGATCAGCGCGGCCACCGCGAACGGCAGGAAGAGCGAGGCGAAGAGTTCCGGGCGGACGCCGGTGACACCGTCCTCGGAGAACAGGTCCCCGAGGCGGTAGTGCCGCCCGTGACGGCCGTCGTACCAGGCACGGAAGGGGCTCCATACGGCGGCCGTCGCTCCGGCGAGAGCGAGCACCGACCCGAGCAGGTTGCGGACCATACGCGAGCCTCCATTCCCAGCTCTCACTTCGCTTCAGACGCTACGCCGGGCGGGCGACGACCGCCATGCGGCATAACTGAGAGTGACCGGCCCGGTGGCGCCCCGCGCGGCTCACCGCACCCGGAAGCCGTCCGGGCGACGGGCGCCGAACAGTTCCGACTGCCGCTCGCCCGGCAGGTTGCCGAGCGCGATGAGGTGCGGCGCGTGCGTGAGTGCCTGCGCGCGGGCCGCCTCCTTCGCGGCCCATACGGCTCGTACGGTGCCCTGGACGGCCTCGGTCGGGTAGGAGGCGATGACGGCGGCGCACCGTACGGCGGCCTTGCGTGCCCCGCCCGGCGCGGTGAGTTCGGACACCAGCCCCACCTCGTACGCCCGCCGGGCCGAGATCCGCTCCGCCGTCCCCATCAACGCCATCCGCGCCACCTCCCCGAACGGCATCCGCTGCGCCATGTAGATCGACTCGCAGGCGCTGACCATCCCGTACGTCGTATGCGGATCGAAGAAGGTCGCGTGCTCGTCGGCCACGATGAACTCGGCCTCGCCCAGCAGATAGAAGGCGCCTCCGCAGGCCATCCCGTTGACGGCGGCGACGACCGGCTTCCAGAGGTCGTTCGCCTTCGGCCCGGTCATGGTGAGCGGCTCGTCCACCGTGTACGGGGAGCCGGGCTGCGGCACCTCGGCGTCACGGTCGAGCCCCGTACAGAAGGCCCGCTCGCCCGCACCCGTGACGACGATCGCGCGTACGGAGTCGTCGAACCTGAACTCCCGCCACGCGGCGGCCAGTTCGGCGGCCGTGTCGAGGTCGATCGCGTTGAGCTTCTCGGGCCGGTCGAGGGTGAGCACGGCGACGCCGGTGTCCTTGTCGGTACTGATACGCAGGGTCATGGCCGCTCCAGTACCCACTGGGGCAGCCCGTCGCCGGTGAAGACCACCTGCACTTTCGCCCCGATCCGCAGACGCTCCGGCGGCACGGAGTCGAGCGGTGCGCCGGGCCCGGTGACGAGGTTCCCGACCAGCCGGATCCGGGGTGCCTCCGCCAGCTCGACCACGATGACGCCGTACGGGGCATGGGCGGCGTAGGCAGGCAGCAGCGGCGGATGCGGGACGACGTACGACCACACCCGCCCCTTCCCGCTCATCCTCCGCCACTCGCTGTCGAAGGACTGGCAGTGCGGGCAGCAGGGGCGGGGCGGGAAACGGAGTTCGCCGCAGTCCGGTTCGGCGCAGGCCTGGATACGCAGCTCGCCCTGGGCCGCGTACTCCCAGAAGGGGGCGCCGTCGTCGTCGACGACGGGGGAGAGGAGGGGCTCGGTCGCGGTCGGCATGGGGACCGGTACGGCCCCCGGCGTGGGTCCTGGCATGGGTCAGCTCCTGAGGAGGATCGCGGAGGTCGGTACTCCCTCGCCTGCCGTGACCAGGCAGGTGGCGGCGTCGGGGACCTGGGCGGTGCTCGTGCCCCGGAGCTGCTTCACGCCCTCGTTGATGAGGTTGAAGCCGTGGACGTATGCCTCCGAGAGCCCGCCGCCGCTCGTGTTGAGGGGCAGCCGTCCGCCGATTTCGAGTGCGCCTCCCTCGGTGAACGCCCCGCCCTCGCCCCGCTCGCAGAAGCCGTAGCCCTCGAGGGAGAGCGGTATGAGGGGGGTGAACGCGTCGTAGATCTGGGCCACGTCGACGTCCTCCGGGCCGAAGTCGGCATGTTTCCACAGGTGTCGGGCGGCGGCCCAGGCGGGCCCGGTGAGCGGGTCGTCGTTCCAGTAGTTGACCATCCCGTGGTGCTGGGCGGGCAGGCCCTGGGCTGCGGAGTGGACGTACACGGGGGTGTGCCGGCAGTCCCGCGCCCGATCGGCGGAGACGACCACGCAGGCCAACGCCCCATCCGTCTCAAGGCAGTTGTCGAAGAGGCAGAGGGGCTCGCTGATCCAGCGGGAGGTCATATACATGTCCCGGGTCAGCGGCCGCTCGTACATGATCGCGCGCGGATTCTGATTGGCCCGGTTGCGGCAGGCGAGGGCGACGTTGAACAGATGGTCCCGCGTCGCCCCGTACTCGTGCATGTAACGACGCGTCAGCATGGCGATCTCGTCGGCGGGCCGGAGCAGGCCGAAGGGGCGGGTCCACTGGGCGGGGGTGGGCAGTTGGGCGGCGGTGTTCTTCCACGGGCGCGGCCCCGACCCCCGCTTCCGCGACCGCCAGGCAACCCCGACCGTGGCCTGCCCGGTGGCGACGGCGGCGGCGAGATGGGCGACGGTGGCGCAGGACCCGCCACCCCCGTACCCCACCTTGCTGAAGAAGGTCAGGTCCCCGAACCCGACGGCCTTGGCCACCTCCACCTCGTCGGTCTCCTCCATGGTGTAGGAGGCGAGCGCGTCGACTTCGGCCGGCGCGATCCCGGCATCGTCGAGGGCGGCGACTATAGCCCGACAGGCCAAGGCCTTCTCATTTTCCGGGAGTTGCTTGGCGAAGGAGGTCTCCCCGATCCCGACGACGGCGGTGGCGTCCTTGATCCCTGCCTTGATCCCCGCCGTGGTACTTGCCCCGGTACTTGCCGTGATCCGTGCCATGTGCGCGCACCTCCGTGTGACGGCCCGGCGGCTGTGGCTGACAGGGCGTCAGGCTACAGCTAATCTGACGGGTAGTCAGCTAGTGGTGTGGCAACCGTGGGAGGCCCGCTGTGCGCGGTGACTTGGAGTGGGGCAGCATTCCCGGCCTTGTCAGGTCGGCGGTGGCACGGTTCCCGGACGCCGAGGCGGTCGTGGAGGGCCGTACCCGCGTCTCGTACGCGGAACTGGGCGCCCGAGTGGAACGCGCGGCCGCGGCCTGCGTCGCGAACGGAGCCGAACCGGGCGACCGGGTGGCGATCTGGGCGCCCAACACCCTGGACTGGATCGTCTCTTCACTGGGCGCGGTGTCGGCGGGCGCGGTCCTCGTCCCGCTGAACACCCGCTTCAAGGGCACGGAGGCGGCGTACGTACTGTCCCGCAGCCGCGCCAGGCTGCTCTTCGTGACGGGCACGTTCCTCGGGACGTCGTACGTGGCGTCGCTGCGGCGGGCGGCCGGTGAGGGGGAGGGAGTCGGGGATGGCGAGGGGGCCGGGGAGGGGGCCGGACCGCTTCCCGGCCTGCCGCACCTGGAACAGGTGGTGGTCCTGTCGGACGACGCCCCGGCCGACTTCCGTACCTGGAAGGACTTCCTGGCGAGCGGCGACGGGGTGGACGCGGAGGCCGTACGGGCGCGGATCGCCGCCATCGACGGTGACGACCCCTCGGACATCATCTTCACCTCGGGCACGACGGGCCGCCCGAAGGGTGCCGTGATCACGCACGCGCAGACCCTGCGGGCGTACGCCGTGTGGAGCGAACTGGCCGGCCTGGGCCGGGGCGACCGCTACCTGATCGTGAACCCCTTCTTCCACACCTTCGGCTACAAGGCCGGCGTGATCGCCTGCCTGATGCGGGGCGCGACGATGATCCCGCAGCCGGTGTTCAACGTGGACACGGTCCTGGCCAACGTCGCCTCGGAGCGGATCTCGGTCCTCCCCGGCCCGCCGACCCTCCACCAGTCCCTCCTCGACCACCCCTCCCGCGACTCGTACGACCTCTCGGCCCTCCGCCTGGTCGTGACGGGCGCGGCGGTGGTGCCGCTCCAACTGGTGGAACGACTCCGGACGGAACTGGGAGTGGGCACGGTCCTGACGGCGTACGGACTCTCCGAGGCGAGCGGAATCGTCACGATGTGCCGCCGGGGCGACGAGCCGAACGTGATCGCGTCGACGTCCGGCCGGGCGATCCCGGGCACGGAGGTGAAGGTGGTGAACGCGAGGGGCGAGGCCGTCGCCCCCGGCACCCCGGGGGAGGTCCTGGTCCACGGCTTCAACGTCATGGGCGGCTACTACGAGGACGCCCCGGCCACCTCCGAGGTCCTGACCCCGGCCGGCTGGCTCTGCACGGGCGACGTAGGCGTCCTGGACGAGGCGGGCAACCTGCGCATCACGGACCGCATCAAGGACATGTTCATCGTCGGCGGCTTCAACGCCTACCCCGCCGAGATAGAGCAACTCCTAGGCCTGCACCCCGACGTGGCCGACGTGGCGGTGATCGGCATCCCGGACCCCCGCCTGGGGGAGGTGGGCAAGGCGTATGTAGTACGACGGCCCGGCGCGACCACTCTCACATCGGACGACCTGATCGCCTGGTCCCGACGGGAGATGGCGAACTACAAGGTGCCGCGGGTGGTGGAGTTCGTGGCGGAACTGCCTCGGAACGCGAGCGGGAAGGTGGTGAAGGGGGAGTTGCGGGGGCGGTGAGGGGGCCGCGGACTGGGCGGTGCCGTACACCTTTGCCCTGGTGGCGAGTGTAGGACGAGTAGTACACTCGCGATTATGGGCAGTCACCGGGAAGTTCCGCTACGTGAACTCAATCAGCAGACATCGCGGGTCATGGCCCGGGTCGAGGCGGGGGAGACCGTCACGATCACCAAGGACGGTGTGCCGATAGGGGACATCGTTCCCCACGGAGTGCGTGACGGGATTCGTACGGGGCCGCCCGTGTACGCCTTCAGAACCGACCCGATGGGGCCGCTTGAACTCCCCGACCTGGGCGGGCCGGCCCTAAGCGACGACGAGATCGACGAGACGCTGCGGGGGATGGGCGGACTCGATGACTGAAGCACCCCTACCCGTGATTCCTGTGGTGGTCGCGGACACCAACACGCTCTATCGTCTGTTCACGCCGAAAGACCCACGTCACTCCGCACACCGCGCGGCCCTTGCCCGCGTCGGCCACCTGGTTGTCTCGCCCATGGTCCTCACCGAACTCGACTACCTCCTCACGGAACGGGTGGGCCCCAAGGCGTCGATGAACGCCCTGGACTTCATCGCAGGCCAGGTGGAGTCCCGGCGTTTCGAGGTCCCCGAGGCCGCGCCGCACCTGCGTGGTGCGATGGCCGTGATGCGCGGCTATGAAGACGCCGGGGGCGGCAAGGGTGTGGGGCTCGCGGACGCCATGAACGTGGTTCTGGCCGCCGCCTTCCAGACCATCGACATCTTCACCACCGACCGCCACTTCCGGATGATGCGCCCGCTCACGGGTGAGGCGGCGTTCCGGCTGCTGCCGGACGATATCTGACGTATGAGTGCGAGTTGCACACGAGGGAGTACGAATGAACGCCGTCAGCTGGGAGGAAGTCAAGCGTCGGGCCGACGAGCGTCGAAGGGCCGCCGGGCTGCCGGTACGGACTCCCGAGGAGAAGCGGGCCGACATGGATCGCCTCCTCGCCGAGGTGCGCGCCTACGAGCCGGCGGAGACCCGCCGATAGCAGGACCTCAAACAACCTACTGAACCTTGGTGCTTCTCCTGTGCGGACCCAAGGCCGTATCAGGAGCAGGAGTACGTGCCTGAGTCACGGAGAGTCGCGAGGCCGACGTGGATTTCCTCGATCATTCGCGCGGGGTGGTGGAAGACGTCCGCCGCGGTGTAGCGGAGGAGCAGGCGGACCTCGGGGCACCGGAGAACCTCGTTGAAGCGGGTGAGGTCCCGGCGGTGGGACTCCCGGGTGCCGTGGTACGCGTACCCCTCGATCTCGACGGCCAGGCCCTCCGCCCGGAAGAGGAAGTCCAGGTAGCGGCGGCGACCGTCGGGCGTACGGAGTTCGGCCTGGGCCTCGGGGCGAAGTCCCGCCTCGTGCAGGCGCAGGCGCGCGACGGTCTCGGCGGGTGAACCGGCGCTCAGGTCGGCGAGCCGCAACCAGCCGTGAGCTCTGTCGGCCCCGCGCGCGGGGACTTCGAGCGCGAGGGCGATCCGGGCCCTGGTCGTGAGCGGCGGACGGCGGACCTGCCCGACCCGCCGCCGGGTGAGGGCGGACTCGACGGAAACGAGGGCGTCGTCCCGGGGCCCGGCCCGAAGGAGGTCGCCGAGCGTACGGTCGACGCCGGTCACGCGCAGGCCCCCGTGCCGGGCTGTTTCTTCGGCCCCGAGGGTCATGCGGTGGACGAGAACGCCCTCGCCCTGGCGGCGAACCGCGCGCTCCGGGTCGATGAACTCCAGGGGCCCCGACCCGCGGACCACCGGGCTGAGCGTCTCGATCCCCCAGACCGAGGCCGCCGACCGATGACTCACGACGAGCCCCGGCCGCAGAAGCTGCACGGCCCGCAGCCGCACCGAGAGGTCAACCGCGCGCCCCGGCTCGACCCAGACCCCGGCCCGGACAGGAGTCCAGCCCTCTCTCCGGAGCGCCCGGGAGAGCGGCCGGGCCGCCCAACCGGCCTCAAGGGCACGGGAGGTGAGCAGCACACCTTCTTGAGCGAGGGTGAGTAGGGGTTCGCCACGATGATCCACGCCCCCAGCATCCCGGAGAGCCGATCACGCTGGCTGAGCCTGTGGATAACGGTGGAGGCGTGGTAATTGGAAGGTTTGGGACGGCTACGGGGGCCTGTGGGTGTCCCAAACCTTCCAGTTACTTCCTCAGGCTTGCGAGGAAGGCGGACCAGGGGGTGGGGGCGATCAGGAGTACGGGGCCGTTGTCGAACTTGGAGTCGCGTACGGGGATTACTCCGGGGAGGCCGGTGGCGACTTCGACGCAGTCGCCGCCGGTGGCGTTGCTGTAGCTGCTTGTGCGCCAGAGTGCGGCGCCAGGGAAGTCTCCGGCGACTTCGACACACTCACCGCCGGTGCCGTTGCTGTAGCTGCTCTTGCGCCACTGGGCGGCGCTCAAGTCAATCTCGTGGCTTGCCATTTCGATAGTCCTCTGCCGCAGCCTCGATCATGGCGAGGGACGCCTCAGGCGGCAGTGCGGCGGCCCTGAGCAGATCGTACGACTCTCGGTACTGCTTCACGAGCGCCGGGTAGTCGATGAGTTGGCCGCTGTGCAGACTCTCGACGTACACCACGGGAGGAGCGTCCGGGAACGTCATGACCCTGGTCATGCCCATCATGAACGGGTGGGCGGTGGCGTTTTCCGAGACGATCTGCAAAATGGAGCGCGTGGTCCGGGCCACCTTCACGATGTGATCCAGCAGCTCGGCCATCTGCTCGTCCGGGAGGACTGGGCGACGGATCAGCGACTCGTCGAGGATCGCCCAGAACTTCGGCGGATCCTGCGAGTCGAAGAGCTCCGCCCGTGCCATCCGCGCGCTCACCTTCTTCTCGACCTCTTCGTCCGAGGCCCGAGGCATGGCCGCTCGTACGATCGCGCGCGTATACGCAGCCGTCTGCAGGAGCCCAGGCACGATCATCGGCGCCCAGTCCTCGATCGACTCCGCGTGCCGCTCCATCTCCGCCACGTCCGCGAAGTACTCCGCGTGCCCCGACTGCCGTGCCCTGCGCGCATCTTCACAGCGGCGCTCGAAAAAGCCGTCCGTGTCGAGCACCCTGTCGACGTGCTCGGCGAGATCCAGCGGCATGCGGCGCTCGCCTCGCTCGATCTGGCTCAGGAAAGGGATGCCGCGAAAGCTCCCCTCCGCCAGTTGTTCGAGCGTGAGGCCTGCCAGCTCCCTCTGAAAGCGCAACTCGGCGCCATAGAAGGAGGGGACGTTCGCCGACGCGTCGGGATCCTTGCGTGGGGGCACAACTCATCACCGCCGTTTGCCAGTTGTCCTGCGCAGCCGAAACCCCTGTTACGGTACGCGGCTTGGCGTCAACGTGTGACCGAATCATCACAGAGCGCATTCGCCGTACGCACGGAAAGGCGTCCCCCACCATGCAAGACCCCGAACCTCCCGCGTCCACACCGACCGCCGCCCTGCGAGGGGCGGTCGGACAGTGAACTCCCTGCCGGTTCTTGAGCTCGACCTGCTCGCCTTCCCCAAGGCCGTACCCGACCTTCGTCACGCCATCCGCCGGCGCCTGGGCGAACCCTGCGACGACGTCCAGCTCTGCGTCACGGAGTTGGTCGGCAATGTGGTCCGGCATGTGGGAGAGGGGACCCCCGTTCGTGTACGGGTGATGCGTGCGGGGGAGGGCCGGATCCGGGTCGAGGTGGCCGACCCCGATCCGCGCGCCCTGCCCGTGCTCCTCTGCGCCACGGGGGACGACGAGTCGGGGCGGGGGCTGGCGCTGCTCGACGCGGTGGCGTTGCGGTGGGGCGTGGAGCAGGGGGCGGCGGGCAAGACGGTGTGGTGCGAGTTGGGGGAGGTGCGGTGACTCGGGAACGGGGGGTCTTCATGGCGGCGGCGATGGCGGTTCTTGATCGGTACAGCGAGCTGATCGATGAGGTGGAACGCGGCGGGCCGAACGCGGAGAAGGTCGGTATGGTAAGTGGTATGGCAACCAAGAAGTACACCGTGACGCTGCCGGAGGAGCTTGCCGAGGAGATCCGGCGGGAGGTCGGGCCCGGCGGGTTCAGCGCGTACGTCACTCAGGCCATAGAGCGTCAGCGGGAGCAGGACCGGTTGGGGGAGCTGGTGGCGTGGCTGGAGGAGGAGCACGGCCCCGTCACCGAGGCCGAGCTCGCTGCGGCCGAGGCGGAACGCCGGGAGATCGAGCGTGGCTTCGCCGAGCGTGAGGCTCCGACCGACGAGCACTACCCGAAGGCGAGTTGAGGGTGGCGAACTGCTACGTGCTGGACTGTGAGGCACTGTCGCGGGCGGTGCTCGGCGAGCGGGCGATGCTGGCCAGGCTCAAGGACGCCCGCCGCTCGGGTCTTCGCGTGGTGACCAGTTCCATGACGCTGATCGAGGCGTACCACGGCCAGGTGAAGCGCCCGGCCTGGGCGTGGGCCATGTCCCGTGTCGTGGTCGAGCCCGTGACGAGGGAGATCGCCGACGCTGCGATCGCGCTGCTGGAGGGCGCCGGGCTGCACGGGCACAAGTACGCGATCGACGCGGCGCTTGCGGTGATCGCGGGACGGCAGGGCGGGAATACGGTGCTCTTCACTTCGGACGAGGACGACATGAAGAAGCTGTGCGGGGTTGGGGTGGCGGTAAGAGGGCTGTAGCGCGGGTGTCGGCCGAACATGCCGATGGGAGCCGAGCCGGGTGGGCTTGGCCCCCATCGGGGAAGTGCTGCGTCAGGGCAGGTGGCTGTCCAGCGGGGCGACCGGCGGGGTGTTGTCCAGCGGGGCAACCGGCGCGCTGTTGTCCGGCGGGGCGACCGGCGGGCTGTTGTCGGCCATCGCCGGGTTCGCGACCGCCGCGGTGATGCCGAGCATCAGGGCGATCGTGGCGAGGATCTTCTTGGTACGGGTCATACCGACTCCTGAGGGAGAGGGGACTTCCGAACAAGAAGAGACGCTAGCTGCGGGAGGGGCATTTGTTCGAGGGGGTCGAACGGTTCGCGCCACCGATTGACCTGAACCGTGCTCCGGACATACATCGGCCGCGGTGGCTCCCCCTCCGCGCCACCGCGGCCGATCCCCGTCGGGAGTGAAGTTCTTAGGAGCCGAGAGTCGGTGGGGCGGGCTGGTGGCTGTCCAGGGTGGTGATCTTGTTGTCGCTGGGCGGGGCGGGCTGGTGGCTGTCCAGGGTCGTGACCTCGCCGTCGCTGGGCGGGGCGGGCTGGTGACTGTCCAGGGTGGTGATCTTGTTGTCGCTCGGCGGGACAGGCTGGTGGCTGTCCTGCGTGGTGAGGTCCTGGTCCTTCTTGGCATCGCTCATGATGGAGAACTCCTGTGGAATTGACGGTCCGCGGGGTGGGAACGCCCGCTCAGCAACTCCCCCGAGGGCTGCCGAACGGGCGTTCTGAGGCCGCCCACCATATCCGTGGGGCCCTTGCGACCCGCCTGCCCCCCGACGCGACGGATCGATGTGCTAGAGAGTGGCAGCCGCTCATAAACATTCGATGAACGCCTCTCCGGCGGGTGGTTCAGGCTGCCGCCACCGGGTTGAGGAGACCACGTACTTCGTTGGCCTCGTGGGCCCCTGAGTCCTCGTAGATGACCAGGGCGTCGCGCCAACAGGCTCGCGCGCGGTCGATCTGTCCGAGGCGGTGGAGGGACTTCCCCAGGAGGGTCAGAACGTTGGCACGCATCCAGTCACCGCCGATGCAGCCGATGGCGAGCGCCTGTTCGGAGTGCTGGGCCGCCTGCCCCGCCCTCTGCGCCAAGAGGTGAACCTGGGCGATGCGGAAGTGCGTGGTTCCCTCCCACAGCCGCTGGCGGTTCTCCACGAACACCTGGAGGGCCTGTGTGAGTTGATCCAGCGCTTCGTTATGGCGCCCCGCGTGGCCGAGAACGATTCCAAGAGCATATCTGGCGTTGGCGAGGCGGAAGGTAAGACCGAGTTCGTCGTAGATGGCCATCCCTTGACGCGCGAGGTCAATTGCTGCCGCTGTGCGGTTCATCGAGTCCAGGCCACGGGACAGGTTGCACAACGCACTGGCCTCACCCGGGCGGTTGCCGTCGCTGCGGAACGCCTCTATCGCGGTGAGGAGATACGCCTCACCGGCTGCATGCTGGTTCATGCAGTTTGCGATGATGCCCTGTTCGTTCGGAGCATTACCGCTGGTCCAAGGATCTCCGGACGCGTGACTGAGCTCTGCGGCCCGGTCTGCCTCCGCCGCAGCCCTCTCGAAGTGCCCAGAATTGTTGAGTACTTGGGCGAGCGTTACACGTGCGCGGCCTTCGGCGTGAGTGTCGCCGAGTGCGGCCGCAGTGTCACGGGCAGCGCATGTGGCCGACTCGTACCGGAGTGAACTTGCCCCGGATTCCGACAAGTCCTTGGAAGCGAGAAGGAGATCGACGGCACGCCGCAGCATCCCTGGCTCCAACGACTGCTGCACACAAGCCAAAATGCAGGCCGCCTCCCCATGCAGCCAATCCAGCGCCGTCCCGTCGTCGCCGAACTCCTGGCCCGCCTGGTGAGTCACCTCAAGGTGATCCACGGTCCGATCCCCAGGCCGCTCAATCGCATAAACCCGAGCCGCCGTAGCCAAATAAAAGTCCAGCAACCGAGACATGGCCGCCCCCGGCTCACTCGGCGGCAACTCATCCCTCTCCGCACAAGCACGCGCGTAGAGTCGAACCAAGTCGTGGTACCGGTACCGGCCGGGAGCAGCCGACTCCAGCAGCGATGTGTCGACGAGGGACTCCAGCAAGTCCTCCGTCTCCTCCGTCGGAAGGTCCAGGACAGCCGCAGCCGCGGCCAATGACATATCCGGCCCGTCCGCCAGCCCCAACAACCGGAACGCCCGAGCCTGCGCCGGTTCCAACTGCCCATACCCCAGCTCGAACGTAGCCTTCACGGCCAAGTCCCCGGCCTGCAGTTCATCCAGCCGCCGCCGCTCATCGGCCAGCTTCGCCGCCAGTACCGACACCGTCCACGTGCGCCGAGCGGCCAGCCGCGACGCCGCGATCCGGATCGCCAGCGGCAGGAACCCGCACGCCGCCACCACGTCCAGCGCGGCTTCCTTCTCCGACGCCACCCGCTCCCGGCCCACGATCTTCGTGAAGAGCTGGAGGGCCTCCTCGGGGGACATCACGTCCAGGTCCACCAGATGCGCGCCCGCCAGGTCCACCATCCGCATCCGGGACGTGATCAGCGCCGCGCAGCCCTCCGTACCCGGCAGTAGCGGACGCACCTGCGCGGCGTCCCGCGCGTTGTCCAGCAGCACCAGTACCCGGCGTCCGTCCAGCACCGACCGGAACAGTGCCGCCCGCTCCTCCAGGGAGTCCGGGATCGCCGAGTCCGCCGTGCCCAGGGCCCGTAGGAAGGCGCCCAGTACCGTCTCCGGCTCTGCCGCCCGTGCGCCCGCGCCCTGGAGGTCCACGTACAGCTGGCCGTCGGGGAACGCCCCGCGCGCCTGGTGCGCCACATGCACGGCCAGCGTCGTCTTGCCCACGCCCCCGATGCCGGCCAGCGCCGACACGGCCATGACCCGGCCCTCGGCGGAGGCGAGGACATCGCCCAGCTCGGAGACGAAGGAGGCGCGGCCGGTGAAGTCGGGCACGGTGGCCGGGAGCTGGGCGGGGCGGACCGGCGCCGCCGCGGGTTCCGCGACCGGAGCCGACGGTTCCGCCAGTTTCGGGTCCGCCTGCAGAATCCGCTGCTGGAGTTCCTTCAGGCCGGGCCGCGGGTCGACGCCGAGTTCGTCGGCCAGCAGGCGCCGCGTGTCCGCGTACACGGCGAGGGCCTCCGCCTGGCGGCCGGAGCGGTACAGGGCGAGCATCAGGAGCTCGCGCAGCCGCTCGCGGAGGGGATGCGCCGCCGTGAGTGCCGTGAGTTCCGAGACCGCCTCCGCGTGGCAGCCCTGCTCCAGGTCCATGTCGAGGCGGGTTTCGAGGAGTTGGAGCCGCCATTCCTCAAGGCGCGCCCGCTGCGTCTCCGCGTACGGGCCCGGCACGTTCGCCAGCGGCTCCCCGTCCCACAGGCTCAGCGTCTTCTTGAGGAGGGCGCGGGCGTGGCACAGATCACCGGCGTTACGGGCCTTCTCGGCGTCCGCCGCCAACTCCTGGGCCAGGGCTATGTCCAGCGCGCCCTCGCCGAGGGACCGGATCGCGTACCCGCCCGACTCGCTCACCAGGACCCCGGGGTCCAGCACCTTGCGCAGCCGGGACGCGTAGGTCCGTACGGCCGCCAGCGCCTGGGACGGGGGCTCCTCGCCCCACAGCGCGTCGATCAGCTCCGAAGCCGTGGCCGTGCGGCCCTCGCGGAGCAGCAGGGCCGCCAGCAGGGCACGTTGCTGGGGGGATCCGGTGGGCAACGACTCCGCCCCGCGCCAGGCGCGCACCGGTCCGAGCACGCTGAAGCGCAGCGCCGCGGACTCCTCGGGACGCCACTGCTCCGGTACTCGCGAAACTCGCGGTACACCGTCCATCGCTGTCCCCCTGCCGAAACGTCATGACAACCACGCCAGTTTGCCTTGTTCATGGCGGATGCGTCAGCCGTGGGAGACACCGATCACAGGCCGCCATGCCAAGTCGCGCAAGCCCTCACAAGCCCCACACCGGGTCCCCGCAACCGACCGGCCGTCCGGGAAACCGCTTACTCGCCTCCCCTTCCGGTTCCCCTACGCCTCCCCTCGCCTCCCTTCACGTGCCGCCAGGTAGCTGACGGACCGTCAGATCGGCGCTACCGTAAAGCGCATGGAGACCTTCCCGAAGATCATCTCGGTGGACGACCACACGGTGGAGCCCCCCAACGTCTGGCGGGACCGGCTCCCGTCCAAGTACCAGGACCGGGGGCCGCGCATCGTCCGCGCGCCCCTGAAGGAAATGACCTTCCTCGGCGGCAAGTTCGCCCCCGTCATGGGCAATCCCGGGGACGACGGCCCGATCGGCGACTGGTGGGTCTACGAGGACCTGCACCGCCCCCTCACCCGGCTCGACACCGCCGTCGGGTACGACAGGGACGAGATCAAGCTCGAAGTCATCACGTACGAGCAGATGCGACCCGGCTCGTACGACGTGCCGCAGCGCCTCGCCGACATGGACGTCAACCACGTCCAGTCCGGCCTCTGCTTCCCGACCTTCCCCCGCTTCTGCGGCCAGACCTTCACCGAGGCCAAGGACCGTGAGCTCGGGCTCCTCTCGGTACGCGCCTACAACGACTGGATGGTCGAGGAGTGGTGCGGGCCCGACGCCCAGGGCCGGCTGATACCGCTCACCCTCATACCGCTGTGGGACCCGCAGTTGGCGGCGGAGGAGGTGCGGCGCAACGCCGCCCGTGGTGTCCGGGCGGTCGCCTTCTCCGAGATTCCTCCGCATCTCGGACTGCCCTCCATCCATACGGACGACTGGGATCCGTTCCTCGCCGCCTGCGCCGAGACCGGCACGGTCATCGCCATGCACATCGGGTCGAGCAGCAAAATGCCCTCCACCTCGGCCGACGCCCCGCCCGCCGTCGGCTCCACCATCACCTTCGCCAACTGCTGCTTCTCGATGGTGGACTGGCTGATGAGCGGGAAGTTCGAACGCTTCCCGCAGCTCAAGGTGATGTACGCGGAGGGGCAGATCGGGTGGATTCCGTACATTCTTGAGCGCGCCGACGTGGTGTGGGAGGAGAACCGGGGCTGGGGCGGCGTCGCCGACAAAGTCCACCGGCCGCCGTCCGAACTCTTCGCCGAGCACGTCTACGGCTGTTTCTTCGACGACGCCTTCGGGCTGAAGAACCTGGACGCCATCGGTGTGGGCAACGTGTTGTACGAGACCGACTACCCCCACTCCGACTCCACTTGGCCCAAGTCGAGGGAAGTCGGCGAGGCGCAGATGGGGCACCTGGACGCGGACGTCGTCGACCGGATCGTGCGGCGCAACGCGATCGAGCTGCTGGGGCTGACGAAGGACGGGCTCTGGGCGGGCTGAAGGCCAGGGCCGGATCGTCTGAAGGCCGGGAGTTGGCCCTCGGAGAGACCGTCCGACCCGTGAATGCTTGCCCCGCCTCTTGTCTGACGTGCCGTCAGCTATGACGATGGGCGGCACTGGATTGATATGACGGGCCGTCAGGTTAGGGGTGTGTGCCCATGCAGGTGCAGCCGGAAGGGCGACTGGACGTGGGGGCCCTGGCGTACGGGATGCAGCTTCCCGTCCAGTCCCAGAGCACCATCTACGCCGAGGGCTGGGAGGCCGGTGCGGGCCCGGCCGACCTCGTCGAGATCGCCCGTGCCGCCGACCGCTCGGGCTTCGACTACCTCGCGAGCTGCGACCACGTCGGCATCCCGCGGCGGCTCGCCTCCGCCATGAGCACCGTCTGGTACGACCCGGTCGCCACCCTCGCCTTCCTGGCGGGCGTGACCACGCGCGTACGGCTCCTCAGTCATGTCGCCGTCGTCGGGCTGCGGCATCCCCTCCTCACCGCCAAGCAGTACGCGACCCTCGACCACCTGAGCGGCGGGCGGCTGATCCTGGGGGTCGGCGCCGGGCACGTACAGGAGGAGTTCGAGGCGCTGGGGGTGGACTTCGAGCGGCGGGGGGCCGTGCTCGACGAGTGCGTCGACGCGCTGCGGGCCGCCCTCGGGCCGGATGAATTCCCCTCCCACCACGGGAAGTTGTACGACTTCGAAGGGCTCGGGCAGCGGCCCCGGCCCGCGCAGGAGCACGTACCCCTCTGGGTCGGCGGCTCCTCGCCCGCCGCCGTACGCAGGGCCGCGGTCAAGGGGGACGGGTGGCTGCCGCAGGGGGACCCGCGGGAGCGGCTGCCGGAGCAGATCGCGCGGCTGCGGCGGTTGCGGGAGGAGGCGGGGGTCGCCGAGCCCGTCGTCGTCGGCGCCATCACCGAGCCGCTGTACGTGGGGGAGCCGGGGTGGGATGTGGGGCGCCGCACGCTCACCGGGAGCCCCGAAGTGCTCGCCGAGTCGCTGCGGGCGTACCGGGCGATGGGGGTCCATCAGATCCAGGTCCGTTTCCGGTCCCGGAGCCGGGGTGAACTCACGGACCAGATGGCGGCGTTCGGTACGGAAGTGGCCCCGCTTCTGTAGTTCTTGTAGTTCTTGTAGTCCTGCAGGAGGAGCCTGTCTGACAGCCTGACAACAACCTCATTGAAAACTTGAACAAGCCCCGGGCGGGTCGCGTATGTACTGACGTCATGGTCTCGGCTGAAGGACACGCGACATGCGATCTTCCAGGCACGGCACGGCGCATCGCTCCCCCGTTCTCACCACTCCGGGCGATCCGTCCCGCAGACTGACCGTCGCCCTGGCGTGCGCCGAGGGCGACTGGCCGCACAGCGACTGGCCGAGCCCGGACGATCCGTACGTGGACCGGGTGCTGTACGCGCCACCGCCCCACGACGCCCTGCGCGACCTTGACGTGGACGTCGTCGTGCTGCGCTGCGCCGAACCGGCTGACGCCTTCCCCGAGTTGCTCGGTGCTATGGGTGACATGAACTCGTCAGTAATCGTGATCAGTGCCCGACGGGACACGGACACGATCGTCGACGTCTTCCGCGGCGGAGCCGGCTATCTGGTCGAGGGCGACTACTGCACCTGCATGCTCTCCGCGGCGGTCACGAGCGCCGTGATCGGCCACACCTATCTCTCGCCCGCGGCGTGTGCGGCGCTCAGGGTGGGCGCCCAGCGCATGGCCGATCCGCGCGGCGACGCCCTGAAACGGCTGCGGGCCATGCTCTCGCCCCGGGAGCGGCAGATCATGGAGTTGCTGTCGACCGGCCTGGGCGCCCAGGAGATCGGGATACGGCTGAGGCTGACCGAGAAGACGGTGCGCAACAACCTCAGCAACATCTACGCCAAGCTGGACGCCCGGGGTGGCACGGACGCGGTCCTGCGGTGGCTGGGGGCCGCGGACGGCGGCGCCCCGGGATCGACCGCGCGCTGACAGGGGTCGACCGCACGCTGCCACGGCGGACACAGCGGGTACGTACAAGCGAACACGGCGAATACAGCGGATACACGGAAGCTGCCCCCGCGTGAAGCGCGGGGGCAGGTTGGGCTCCGTTGTCGCTGTCCGTTACTACTTCCCGTCCACTACTTCCGGTCCACTACTTCCCGGCGCTGTTCGTTACGGCGCCGGGATCTCGGACTGCGGGATTTCGATGTCCGTGACGTTGTCGCCGCCCTCGCCGAATCCGGGTTCCGCTCGCAGGCTTTTCGTCGAGTTCAGGACTCCGTTGGCCTGGGGCGTTCCGCACTTGACGTTCCGCAGCCAGAGGCGGCCGTCAGGGGTGCCGTTCTTCAGGAGCTGCGGATAGAAGACATGCACGCTCGTGCCGCCCTCGCTGGGGGAGAAGAACACCTTCTGGCCTTTCTGCTCCTCCTTGTACGTGGCCCTGAGGAATCCGCTCACGTCGGTGCGCTTCTCCGACCACATGAAGAACCCGATGTGGTCGGGCTGCACCTTGTCGGTCCTGGAGAATGAGAATTCGGTGCCCGTGTCGTCACGTTCCAGGGTCAGTTCGGTCGTGTTGAACTTGGCGCCGATTTCGAAGAACGAGTTGCCGAGCTTGGAATCGGCGGCGGCGACGAATCCGTCTTCGAGGGTTATGGACCTCACCACTGAAGCCGCCACGGCGAAGTTCTTCTCGACAGCGGTCGTGGATCCGCAGTTGTCGGACGGGAGGGAGACGCGCTTGTTGGGCCCCAGGTTGTTCCTCTTGAACTGGACGTCGACGAATTCGCAGTTCTCCAGTCCGGCGGCGTCCTGCGCACAGTCCTTGGACACCTCGGAGGGGGTGGCGGCACCCGCCTGGAACATCAGCGGGACGGCCACCCCGGCGGCCACCACCGGCGCGAGCACGAGGGTGATGCGCTTCCTCTTGCTCCGGTGGGTTCCCTTGCGGCTGGTGCGTGTCATGGTGCGTCTCCTCGTGGGGGAAAGTGTGTGCGGCGAGCGTGTCATCGCAGGTGGACGGTCTGTCAGCAGTCGGTCAGGACGGCCTTCGGCACCCCGTCCGGGATTCCGGGAGCGCCGGCGGCGCCGGGCAGGATGAAGGGTCCCTCCACGACCTCCGGCGCTTCGAAGGTCTGCGCGGGGACGGGATTGGTGGTGGTCGTCGCCTCGCGGGCATCGATCTTCACCCGCCACACGCCCGTCATGCGCTGCATCTTCGGCGTGAACTCCATGTGGAGGACCTTGCCGACCGGAACTTCCCTGATTTCCTTGTCGCTTGCGGTCACCGTCTTGATGGTCAGGTCGGTCGTTCCCGTGTGCTTGAGCCAGGACCCGCTCAGAGCGCCGAATACCCCGCCGCCGGCCCCCTGTTGTGTCGCGGTGTACTTGCCCTCGCCCTGGCCCACGATCGCCTTCCAGGTGGCGTCGACCTTCGACGGCTCGGTGGCGTTCGGCTCACAGTTCGGGAAGTCGATCGAGGCCTTCTCCGCGGGGCCGTCGAAGGTTTCGAAGTTCGTCTCGACGAACTCGCACGAGTCGGACGCGAAGCTGGGGCCTGCGATCGGGTGGCCACCGAAATCGAAGATGCTCTGCTTTTTGCCGTTGAGCACCTTGGCCCTTTCGCACATGGTCAGGATCTGCTCCGGCGTCTTCTTCTCGTCGGCGGCGTTGGCCGACGGCAGCAGCACGGTCGCGACGGCGGCACCTGACGTGATCGCCGCACCGATCGCCACGTACCTGACCTTCTTGTTCTTGAAGCGCCTGCGGGCCATGCTCAGCTCCATCTTTGGGGGTGGCTTTACCTTCCGTTTGAGGATTATTGGGTTCCGCCGGTGCTGCCGACAGGGTCAAATGTCCCTACCGGTCGGTCACTTAGCGTGTGCATCACCACATACTCCGTAGCCCGTCCGGCCTTGCCTCCACGCGTGTAGAGCTGCGTTCGCCGCCCTTGCCTGACGACCCGTCAGCTACGACCATGGGCTCCTCGTCTCCTGGTCCACATCGCTGAAGGAGTAACCCATGGGCAAGCTCGACGGACGCGTCGTCCTCGTCACCGGCGCCGCGCGTGGCCAGGGCGAGCAGGAGGCGCGGCTCTTCGCGGCCGAGGGCGCCAAGGTCGTCGTCGCGGACGTGCTCGACGATCCGGGGGAGAAGCTGGCCAAGGAGCTCGGGGCGCTCTACGTCCACCTGGACGTGAGCGCCGAGGGTGACTGGGCGGCCGCGGTGGCCGCCGCGAAGGAGGCGTACGGAAAGGTCGACGGGCTGGTCAACAACGCCGGCATCCTGCGCTTCAACACCCTTGTCGACACCCCCCTCGACGAGTTCATGCAGATCGTGCGGGTCAACCAGGTCGGCGTCTTCCTCGGCATCAAGGCCCTGGCCCCCGAGATCGAGGCGGCCGGTGGCGGGACCATCGTCAACACGGCCTCGTACACCGGGGTCACCGGCATGGCGTACGTCGGCGCGTACGCCGCGACCAAGCACGCGATCGTCGGGCTCACGCGGGTGGCCGCGCTGGAGCTGGGCGCCAAGGGGATCCGCGTCAACGCCGTCTGTCCCGGCGCCATCGACACCGCGATGAGCAACCCGGCCGTGCTCGATCCGGCGGCGGACGCCGAGGCGGCCGCGGCGGGTGTGCGGCGGATGTATCGCAAGCTCGTGCCGATGGGCCGGATCGGGCAGCCCGAGGAGGTGGCCCGGCTCGCCCTGTTCCTGTCCTGCGAGGACTCCTCCTACATCACCGGGCAGCCGTTCGTGATCGACGGCGGGTGGCTGGCGGGGGTGAGCGTGGTCTGATCCGCCCGGAGCCGTCCGGTCCACACGGAGCCATCTGACGGAGCGTCAGCTATTGACGCTCCGAGGGGGTGGTGGAACAGTCGGCTGTGTGAATCTGACGACACGTCAGATAGGTCGGACAGGGACTCAACAGAGACTCATGGGGACGGTGAACCTCCTTGGAATTCGGGCTCTTTGTACAGGGATACGTGGGCAAGCGGGCCGAGACCGATCCGCTCGCGGAGCACAAGGCGCTGATGGAGGAGACCGAGTACGTCATCCAGGCGGACAAGTCCGGCTTCAAGTACGCCTGGGCGTCCGAGCACCACTTCCTGGACGAGTACTCGCACCTCTCGGCGAACGACGTCTTTCTCGGGTATCTGGCGCATGCCACCGAGCGCATTCACCTCGGCTCCGGGATCTTCAACCCCCTCGCCCAGGTCAACCATCCGGTGAAGGTCGCCGAGAAGGTCGCCATGCTCGACCATCTCAGCGAGGGACGCTTCGAGTTCGGCAGCGGTCGGGGCGCGGGCAGTCACGAGATCCTCGGCTTCATCCCGGGCGTCACCGACATGAACTACACCAAGGAGATCTGGGAAGAGACCATCGCCGAGTTCCCGAAGATGTGGCTCCAGGAGGAGTACGTCGGGTTCCAGGGCAAGCACTGGTCGCTGCCGCCGAGGAAGGTCCTGCCGAAGCCGTACGGGAAGTCGCATCCCGCGATGTGGTACGCCGCCGGGTCCCCGCCCTCGTACGCCATGGCCGCCCGCAAGGGGCTCGGGGTGCTCGGGTTCAGCGTGCAGAAGGTCTCCGACATGGAGTGGGTGCTTGAGCAGTACAAGTCGGCGATCGTGGAGGCGCAGCCGGTCGGGGACTTCGTCAACGACAACGTGATGGTGACCTCGACGGCGATCTGTGCGCCGACGCACAAGGAGGCTGTGCGGATCGCGGCCACCGGTGGGCTGCACTATCTGCAGTCGCTGGTCTTCCGGTACCACGACACGTTCCCGCGGCCCGAGGGGTTTCCTGTCTGGCCGGAGACGCTGCCCGAGTTCAACGAGGAGATCATCGAACTCCTCATCTCCGAGGAGCTGTTGATCTGCGGTGACCCGGCGGAGGTGCTCACGCAGTGTAAGCGGTGGGAGCAGGCGGGGGCCGATCAGTTGTCGTTCGGGATGCCGATCGGGATTTCTCGGGAGGACACGCTTCAGTCGATTCGGCTGATTGGGGAGCACGTGATTCCGAAGATCGATACGGATCCTGTGCATCGGACTTCTCGGTTCCGGCAGGCGGGGTGACGTTCGTTGGAGGGTGCGGGTTCGTTGTGGCTGGTCGCGCAGTTCCCCGCGCCCCTTAAGTCGCCTGGTGTGCAGCGGCAGATAACGGAGAGAGCTCGAGAGGGGCGTAGCCAATGCTCGACCATCTGATCAAAGGCGTGACCGTCGTGGACGGGACGGGTGCGCCCTCGTACGTTGCCGATGTGGGGATACGGGACGGGCGTATCGCTGTGATCGGTAGCGTCACCGAGTCGGCCCGTACGAGTGAGGATGCGGCCGGGCTCGTACTCGCTCCCGGGTTTGTTGATCCGCATACCCACTACGACGCGCAGCTGTTCTGGGACCCGTACGCGACACCGTCTCTCAATCACGGGGTTACGACGGTCGCGGGGGGCAACTGCGGTTTCACGCTTGCCCCCTTGAACCCCGACCGTCCCCAGGACGCGGACTACACGCGGCGGATGATGTCCAAGGTCGAGGGGATGTCGCTGGTTGCGTTGGAGGAGGGGGCGCCCTGGAGCTGGCACTCCTTCGGTGAGTATCTGGACGCGTTGGAGGGGCGGGTCGCCGTCAACGCGGGGTTCATGGTGGGGCATTGTGCGCTGCGGCGGTATGTGATGGGGCCGGACGCGGTGGGCGGGCAGCCGACGGGCGAGCAGTTGGCGGCGATGCTTCGGCTGCTCCACGAGTCGATGGACGCCGGGGCCTGGGGACTGTCCACCACCCAGTCGTCCACACACTCCGACGGCGACGGGAAACCGGTCGCCTCCCGGCACGCGAAACCGGCCGAACTGCTCGCGCTGTCCGAGGCGGTGGGCGAGCACGAGGGCACCCAGATCGAGGCGATCGTGGCGGGCTGTCTCGACCAGTTCAGCGACGACGAGATCGATCTGTTCGTGGAGATGAGCGCGGCGGCGGGGCGTCCGCTGAACTGGAACGTCCTGACGATCGACGCGGCCGTCCCCGACCGCGTGCCCAGGCAGCTGACGGCAAGTGAGCGGGCCCGTAAGGCCGGTGGGCGGATCGTGGCGCTGACGATGCCGATCCTGACGCCGATGAACATGTCGCTGGGCACCTTCTGCGCGCTGAACCTGATCCCCGGGTGGGGCGACGTGCTCGGCCTCCCCGTCCCCGAGCGGATCGCGAAGCTCCGGGATCCCGGGGTGCGGTCCGAGATGCTGCGGCGGGCCGACTCGAAGGAGGCGGGCGTCTTCCGGCGGCTGGCCGACTTCGGGCGGTACGTCATCGGGGACACGTACAGCGCGGCGAACGAAGGGCTCACGGGACGGGTCGTACGGGACATCGCCGCCGAGCGTGGCCAGGAGCCCTTCGAGTGCATCGTCGAGATCTGCGCGGCCGACGAGATGCGTACGGTGCTGTGGCCGATGCCCACCGACAACGACCCCGACTCGTGGTCGCTGCGCGCGGAGACCTGGCAGCACCAGGACGTCATGCTCGGCGGCTCGGACGCGGGCGCCCACCTGGACCGGATGTGCGGGGCGCCGTACACGACCAGGTTCATCGGGGACTGTCTGCGGGGGCGGAAGCTGGTCGGGCTGGAGCAGGCGGTGAAGATGCTCACCGACGACCCGGCCCGGCTTTTCGGCCTGCGCGAGCGCGGGCGTATCGCGGAGGGGTTCCATGCCGACCTCGTCCTCTTCGACCCGGAGCGCATCGACGCCGACAAGGCCACGCTGGTGCACGACCTGCCGGGAGACAGCCCGCGGCTGGACTCCAAGGCGCTGGGGATCACGGCGGTCTGGGTCAACGGGGTCGAGGCGATCCGCGGGGACCGGGTGACGGGAGCCGTGCCGGGCAAGGTGCTGCGGTCGGGGCGGGACACGCGGACGGTGAGCACCAAGTGAGGCATCGCTCGGAGCTGCGGCGGGAGGCCAAGTGACCGGCGGGCAGCGGTTGTTCATCGGTGGTTCGTGGGTGGAGCCGGACGGTGGCCACTACGAGGTGATCGACCCGGCGACCGAGGGGGTCGTCGGGCAGGCGCCGGAGGCCTCGCGGGAGCAGGTGTACGCGGCCGCGGCCGCCGCCCGCGAGGCCTTCGGGGCGTGGTCGCGCACGACTCCGGAGGAGCGCGCGGCCGTCCTCGACCGGGCGGCCGGCATCATCCAGCGCAACTTCGTCCCGTACGCCGAACTGGCCCAGGCCGAGAGCGGTGCCACGACCGGGACGGCGCGCGGTATGCAGGTGGGGGTGGGCGTGGCCCGGTTCCGCCGGTACGCGCGGGTGGAGCCCGTCGAGCAGGCGCTGCCGCCGCAGATCAACGAGGCCGGGCCGTTCGGGAAGGCGGCCGTCATGGGTGCGCTGGCCGTACGCCAGCCGGTGGGCGTGGTCACCTGCATCACCTCGTACAACAATCCCTGGGCCAACCCGGCCGGCAAGATCGCGCCGGCCCTGGCGATGGGCAACACGGTCGTCGTGAAGCCCGCCCCGCAGGACCCGCTCTCCGTGTACCGGATGGCGGAGGCGCTGGAGGCGGCCGGTGCGCCGCCGGGTGTCGTGAACGTCGTCAGCGGTTCGCGGGCGGAGGTCGGTGAGGCGGCTGTCGAGTCCGACGACGTGGACATGGTGAGCTTCACCGGCTCGACCGCCGTCGGGCGGCGCATCGCCGAGGTGTGCGGGCGCGGGATGAAACGGCAGCTGATGGAACTGGGCGGCAAGGGCGCGGCGATCGTCTTCGAGGACGCGGACCTGGAGTCGGCGGTCCGGGGGATCGGCACGACGTTCTCGTTCTACAGCGGCCAGATCTGCACGGCCCCGACGCGGGTGCTCGCGCAGCGGCCGGTGTACGACCGGCTGGTCGCCCAACTCGCTTCCTACATCGGCTATTTGAAGGTGGGCGATCCGCGGGCCGAGGGCACGGTGGTCGGGCCGGTGATCTCGGCGGCGCACAGGGACCGTATCGAGTCGTACGTCGAACTGGGCCGCAAGGAGGGCGCGCGGGTCGTCGCGGGCGGCGAACGCCCGTCCCTGGAGCGGGGCTTCTACGTGGCGCCCACGCTCCTCGCCGACTGCACCAACGACATGCGGGTGGTCCGCGAGGAGATCTTCGGCCCGGTCGTCGTCGTCCTCCCCTTCGACGAGGAGGAGGAAGCGATCGCCCTGGCCAACGACGGCGACTACGGCCTCATCGACTACGTCTGGTCCGGCGACGTGGCCCGCGCCTTCCGGGTGGCCCGGCGACTGCGCACCGGCGGCGTCGGCGTCAACACCGTCGGCCGCAACATGGAGGCCCCGTTCGGCGGCTTCAAGCGGAGCGGGGTGGGGCGGGACGTGGGCTCGTACGCACTGCACGCGTACAGCGAGCTGCAGTCGATCGTGTGGCCGGGCTGACGTTGGTTGGCTGCGCCGCGGACTTGCTCACGTACGTGCCGCAGTGAGCGTCGGCTCGGTGGTGGTCCGGCGGCGCATCCGCCAGGCGCAGAGGGCGACCAGGAGTGCGATCGGCGGGATGCCGGCCGCTGTGATCAGCAGCGTCTCTGGCAGACCGGGGCTCAGCATGGCCACGGGGAAGCCGATGGCACTCAGGCAGCCGCCTGCCACGATTCCCATGACGGCCCACGAGTGGGCGGGCGGCGTGGTGGCGGCGTAGCGGAACCGTAGGCCGCACAGCAGCATGCCGAGCCCGAAGGGCAGTGTCAGCAGACCGAATGCCGTGGGCAGTCGCCAGCCCTCGGCCGGTGACTCGTACGTCTCCTGGGTGGCGGTGTCGAACCGCACGGTGCGGACCTCGCCCTTCCAGTAGGTCAGGGTCACCGCGCCACCGGTGGGCACCGTGTTGAACACCGGCCTCTTCCCGGCCATGCGCACGCGTCGTTCGGTGTCCGAGCCCTGCTCGGTGACGGTGATCCAGTACCAGGAACTCTTGCCGTGGGCCTCGTCGTACGTGCTCGTGACGGTCGCCCGGACGTCCGTCGTGCACGCGCCCGAGCGGGTCGCGCCGGAGCGGGTGCCGTCCGGGCAGGCGGGCGCGGAGGTGTACTCGCGTTCGTCCGCCAACGCGCCCAGGAGGGCGGCGAACAGACCGGCGGAGAGGAGAACGAGGAGCAGGCCGAAAACGATGCCGCCCAGCGTCCTGCGAGAGGATCTCATAGGCGTCAGCGTGACAGCGGTCCCGCTGCTCCGAACTGCCTTGGACCAGCAGTCTTTCGGGGTCCAGGTTGCCGTCCTCACGCACGGGCCCCGATGCCCCTTCGCCGGAACTCCCGGCTGATCTCGAACAAGGTCACGAAACCCGCGCAGTCGTGCTTGACTTTCCAGTCCCGTGCGATCTTGGCGGGGCGGGGGAATCGGGGATTCAGGGGGAATCGGGGGGACGAGGGCCGATGAACAACGCCACTGAGGTGTTCCAGCCGCTGCAGGCGGACGATCCGCCCATGGTGGCCGGTTACCGCCTCGCCGCCCGGCTCGGCGCGGGAGGCATGGGGCGGGTCTACCTGTCGCACACGCAGGGCGGCCGGCCGGTGGCGATCAAGGTGATCCGGCCGGAGCTGGCGGACGATCCGGCTTTCCGGCGGAGGTTCAGTCGGGAGATAACGGCGGCCCGGCGGGTCCGGGGCGCGTACACCGCCGAGCTGATCGACGCCGACGCGGACGGCGTACCGCCGTGGCTGGCCACGCTGTACGTGCCAGGCCCCTCCCTCTCGGACGCCGTCGCCCGGCGCGGACCACTGCCGGTGCCGGCGGTGCTGTGGCTGATGGCGGGGGTGGCCGAGGCACTGGGGGCCATCCACGGCGCGGGAATCGTGCACCGGGACCTGAAACCGTCGAACGTGCTGCTGGCCGGCGACGGGCCGCGGGTGATCGACTTCGGTATCTCGCTGGCCTCCGGCATCACCTCGCACACCGCCACCGGAGCCGCCGTCGGCACGCCCCACTTCATGGCTCCCGAACAGGCGTCCGCGGGTGAGGTCACGGCGGCGACCGACGTCTTCGCGCTCGGCCAGACAGCGGCGTTCGCGGCGCTGGGCGAGCCGCTGTACGGGGACGGCAACTCGCTCGGTGTGCTGTACCGGATCGTGCACGAGAGACCTGACCTGTCCCTTCTGCCGGCGCAGCTCCGTCCGCTGTTCGCCCGGTGCCTCGCCGCCGATCCGGCGGAGCGCGCCACCCCGGCGGAGATCGTCGAGTGGTGCCGGCGGCAACTGGGCAGTGACGCCGATGCGGGCGCGGGGCCGGCCGTCTGGCGGGAGGTCATGGGGCCGGCGGTGACAGTTCCGTCCCCGGTTTCCGATCCCGCCTGGGCGCACACGATGCCTGCGCACACGATGCCGATGCACACGCGTCCGTTGCTCCCGCAGCCGCAACTGCAGGGGCGTCCGCAGCCGACGGGGGCGGACGAGCGGCGGGCCCTCCGGCGTACCAGGCTGTTCCTGGTCGTCGTGATCGTGGGATCGCTGCTGTCGGCGGGCCTGGGATGGAGGGCCTTGGACCTGTCGGACCGGATCCGCGCCCTGGACGCGGCCGAGTCCTCGACGGCCGCTCCGGAGGCGTCCGCACGGTCGTCGGCGTCCTCGTCGGCATCCGCGCCGTCGTCGGGATCAGGAACCGGTGGCCGGACATCAGGGGAGTCGGACCCCTCCTCGACCGCGTCCGGGCCGCCGAAACCGATCCCGTACCCCGTGATGATGCTGAACGCGACGCTACGCCTGGATCTCAAGGATCCCTACCGCTACCTCCTCCAGGGCACCAAAGACGCCAAAGACGTCAAGGACGACAGGAGCGCAAAGGAACGCGAGGCCGACATCCGCTTCGTCTGCGGGCAGACCTGCGCGCTGGAGAGCGACACGAGTCTGGTCGACTGGGTGCCTTCCGAGAAGCCGGGCGCCACCCTGGAATCCTGTCGCGCAACCCTTGCCGACGCCGGGCACAAGCTCCCGCTCGCCATTGTGGCGGCCGGCAGCGAGATCTGCTTCGAACACCCCTCCGGAGACATCGCTCTGTTCGTGGTCGACGTGAAGTCGACGGCATTCCCGGTCGACGGGTTCGTGAGCGGCGACCTGACGGTCTGGCGCGGGGCGGCCTAGGCGGTTCTGCCCGGCTACGGGCTACGGGCTTACGGGCTACGGGAAGAAGTCCACCCCAGCCGAGCTGAACTCCAGCGTGTTCTGGGCGTCTGTGGTGCCGCTGAAACGGACGCCGAGGGTGACGCCGACGCCCCAGAGGACCTCCGGGCGGTTCGCCAGGTTGAAGCGGCGCATTTCCCAGTTCTGCGGGGCGAGGGACAGGCCGTCGTGGGCGGAGATCCTGTTTTCGCCGTCGAACACGTGCACGTTGGTGACGGCGGACTGTGCGGAGTTGGAGCGGAACCGGATCAGCGCCGAGTCGACCGCCAGCCGGTTGCCGTTGACGATGACCGGTGTGGGAATGCCGAAGTGCAGCCAGTTGGTGGTTCCCGGCTTTCCGACCAGTCGGATGAAGAAGCCTGCTCGCCATTCGCTCTTGATTCGGTCCGGGAATTCGACCGCGAGATGGTGGCCGTGCGTCCACATCGCCTTTTCCAAGGGCATGGAACGCCCCTTTCTTCTGCTATTCAGGTCCGCCGCTCAGCGGTCGTCCAGCTTGGATCGGGAAAGGTCTCGGATGGTTTCCGAGGAACTGTCGTTCGCCAGTCGGTCCAGGGACTCTTCGAGCCGTGGCGTGAGGTTCTGGCCCAGGGAACGGATGACGAGTTTCTCGACGTTGACGTCTGCCGTCTCGATGAGCCGCTCGGCGACCCGGTTGCGGGCCTCCTCCGGCAGATTGACCAGGGCGGAGGCCGACGCGATCCGCAGTAGCGGCTCGTCGCTCGCCGCGGCCTCGTCCACGACGTCGTGCGCGGCGCTGCTTTCGATCAGGCTGACCGCGTAGACGGCCTTGGTCGCGAGCATCACGTTCTCGTCCCGGGCCAGGGTCCGCAGATCTTCCGCCGACTCCGGACCGGTCATCAGGGCGATCGCCGGGTAGTCCGGTTCGTCGCTGTCCAGGAGGCGGCGCAGCTCGTCCAGGGTGATCGGCACGTCTTCTCCTGTCTCACGGATCGATGGTCAGGGCGCTGTTGTGCATGGTGGTGATCTCCGACGTGGCGAGATCGGGCGGCGGGTTGGTGATGTTGTCGGTGCCGTTGCCGGTCATCAGCCGGTTGTTGTCGTTCACGTGGTTGAGACCGAGGACGTGCCCGATCTCGTGCCCCAGCGTCCAGCGGCTCGCCCCGCTGGCCACGACGGCGCCGGGGCGTCCCGCGGGATGAGCGGCGCAGCCGTTGAACGGCGGGTTGGTGGCCTGTACGAAGTACGCGACGACGTCGTTCGTGCCGACGTTGTTGCGGTTGCCGAACAGGGCGGTCTGCTCCGCGGTGCTCTCGCCGCGGGTGCAGCCGCCGACATCGACGACGTTCAGCGTGGGCAGGTTCAGGTTCTCGCTGCTGCCGTGGACCACTCGGAAGCCGTTCGGCTCGTAGGACTCACGCATGCCCGCGATCATGTCGTCGATCGTGAACCGGGAGGGCGCGGTGAGCACCTTGACGTGCAGCCGGACCGTTTCGAGGAGTTTGAAGTCGCAGCCGGCCGAGCTGAACTCCAGCGTGTTCTGGGCGTCGGTGGAGCCGGCGAAGCGGACGCCGACCGAGATTCCGACACCCCACCGCACGTCCGGTTTTCCGGGTACGTCGAACCGGGAGAAACCGAAGGCCGAGGGGGACAGGTCGAGTCCGTCATGGGCGGCGATACGGTTCTCGCCGTCATACACGTGGACGTTCGTCACCGACGCGAAGTCGGAGCTGGCCCGGAAGCGCAGCATGACCGAATCGGTCATCTGCCGTTTGTCCTTCACGATGACCGGGGTGGGTACCGCGAAGTGGAACCAATTGGTCGAGTTGGGCCTGCCGACGACCCGTACGAAGAAACCGGCGCGCCAGGTGCTGACGAGCTGTGCGGGTTTCTCCACGTCCATGGTGTGGCCGTGGGTCCACATCGCCTGAGTGATCACAGCGGCATCGCTCCCCCCGATTGTTGAAAACGGCAACGCATCGGGTGGAGCGGCGGTATCAAGAGAAGACTGCTCGATCGCGCCAAATGGTCAATTACTCCCCCGTGCGTCCTTTTTAGGGAGGTAATTGAGGTCTGTCAAGGCGTGGTTCCGGAGGAGGGCTATTTATTTTCCCGACCCTTCGGTAAGAGCCTCCCGGCCGAATATCGTCCGAAAATTACTCGCACACCTGTACTCGTAATCAGCACGCAATCGACTCAGGCGCCCCTTGTGACTCGGCAGCCAGACGCGGATCAGTCGGTCAGATCGACCCGTACCGTCAGCAGATTCGTGCCGAACGCCTTGACCGCGCCGCTGTTGAACCGCGGCAGGGACTTCAGCCGGGCGCGGGCGTCGTCCTCCGGCAGCAGCTGGGCGGTGCCGTTGTGCCAACGGCCGTTGACGCGGACCCGGACCTTCGGGTCGGCCTTGATGTTGCGGATGTACTGCGACTTCTCGCCGTACTCGGAGACCAGCCAGAACTCCTGCCCCACGCGGCGCCCGCCGATCGGTGTGCGGCGCGGCAGCCCCGATGTCCGCCCGGTCGTCTCCAGGAGGGTCTGGAACGGGAGGCGTCGGCTGATCGGATTGGCGATCCATCTCTGGACCGACGTGATGGCACGGAATTTGATCTCGTCGGGGTGCGACATCTCAGTCCTGGTTTCCTTTCAGTCCTGGTTTCCCTTGAGCGTACGGAGGAGGGTGCTGAAGGTGGTGGGGGTGGTCGCGAGTATGGAGTGGGTGGGGTCGGAGCTTTCGGTGAGGCGGATCGTTTTCGCAGGGGTGGCGACTATGTGCAGGCAGGCGTCGCCTTCTTGGCAGTAGGACGACTTCTGTGCGGTCGCGGCGACGTGGACGCAGGATTCGCCCTGGGCGCAGTAGGACGACTTCTGCCATGCGTAGGTGGTCATGTGGGTCCTCTCACAGTTCGGTGACCAGGCTCTGGATGAAGTCTCGGGTTTTCTCCGGGGGAAGGGCTACGGACTCCATGCGTTGCAGCAGATTCCGGTACGTGTCCAGTTCGGCCTCGGCGTCGACCAGGGCGGGTCCGTGCGACTGGTCCAGGGAGACCGTGTCGAGCCGAGGAACAGGGCCCCCGATGTAGAGGAACGTCTGTCCGGAACCCGGGTAGGCGCCGATGGCGAAGGGGATCACCTGGATCGTGATGCCGTCGCGCTCGCTCTGGACCAGCAGGTGTTGCAGCTGCCGCTTGGTGACCGACGGCCCGCCCACGGGTACGCGGAGAGCGGCCTCGTGGATGATCGCTTGGTACGGCACCGGCTTGTCCTGGTCCAGCAGCGCCTGGCGCTGGAGTCGATGGTTCACCCGATGCTCGATGTCGAGGCGGCTGAATTCGGGCACGGCCTGCTCGTAGATGGCGCGAGCGTGGTCGGCGAGCTGGAGCAGGCCGGGGATGTGAGCGGTGTTGGCCGCCCGGAGCAGGACCGCGTGGTGCTCGATCTCGGCCAGGTCGAGGAGGGCTGCCGGGAGCACTTCCCGAAAAGTCTCCCACCAGCCACCCTTCCGCTCCGTGGCCAACTCCATCAGCCCGTCCACATGGGCGGTGTCGGCGCAGCGGTAGATACGGGCCAACGCACGCAGCCGGTCGGGGCTCACACCGAACCGACTGGCCTCGATGTTGCTGAGCTGCGCCTGGCTGACGCCGAGTTGGCGGGCGCCCTCCGTGACGGTCAGCCCTGCGCGCTCGCGCAGCCGCCGCAACTCCGTGCCGAGACGCAGCCGACGGGCGGTCGTGGCGGTCCTGGGCGCCATGGCTCAACTCTCCTTGCACAACCACATGATGGTGTCACCCATACGAGCGAAAACCTCATGCGATTGCCGAAATGGGAAATATATTAAGTCGCGAGCCGCTGGCTTACTGACTCAGGCGCCCCGCTCAGGAGCACCCCGCTCGACGGAGCGGCCGCGGTCACTGGGCACCCGTAGTGCACACCGCAACTCCCTCTCGCGATCGGAGACTTCCCATGGCCACCGTATCCCCGCCCTGGTCCTACACCCTCCAACTCCCGCACGATCCACGCGCACCGGGGATCGCCCGGACAACCCTCCGTACCGTCCTCGCCGCCCACGGCCTGACCGACCTCGCCGTCACCGCCGAGCTGGTGGCCTCCGAACTGCTCACCAACGCCCACCCGCACACCCGTGGCCCGTACGCCCTGAGGCTCCGCCTCGCGGACTCCGGGCGGCTCCGGGTCGGCGTGTGGGACGCCGACCCGAAGGTCCCGCCCGGTTTCGGCGGACCCCCGGGGGCCCTCGATGACGTACCCCCGGAAGCCGAACACGGCCGCGGACTGCACCTCGTACGGGCCTGCGCGGACGCGTGGGGCGTGCAGGTGCCGCGCGAACCGGGCGCGTCGAAGGGCGGCAAGCTGTTGTGGGCGGATTGCGGGCACGGGGCGGTGTCGCGGTGAGCGCACCGGTGTGGAACCCGGCGCAGGGTGAGCGATGTCCGTCTCGCGAAGGCGGCGCCATACTGAGAGGAGGAGCCATGCCCTTTCACCAGGAGCAGACCATGAGCGCACAGCCTGAGCACGGCCGCGGAACGATGCCCCTCCCGGAGATCCGGACCGTGGACGACCTGCGCAGTGCGCTCAGCCGCTACGGGTTCCCCGGTGACCGGGAGAGGTTCGAAGAGGAGCTGGCGGCGGCCATAGGAGCTTCCCCGACCAATGATTTCGAGGGTGCCGCCGCCGTTGTCAGGGCGTACCGCCACCGGGTTCGGATCCGGAACTCGCCGGAGATCATGGCAGCCCTTGAGGATGCGCGCCCCGGCGGCGGTACATGAGCGAAATTCCGCTGGAGGAGGCCGAGCCTGCCAGGAAGGCGTTCGGCGATCTTACGGAGGGGGAGCGAGAGGCTGTCCAGGACGCGTTAACGGTCATCGGACGTGATCCAGCAGCCGGTCGCGAGATCCCCGGCTGGCGTCCTCCCTCTGTGGAGTACACGTACACCACACCTCTCGCGCGCGACTCGGCCGAGGCGATCACCGTCGTCTACACGCACACCCCCGGTATGGGAGTGACGGTCGTGTACTACTTCCGTGATCCACAGATGGTGGGCTGAGGGTGGGCTGAGGCCTGTCTGCTTGACCCGAGAGCCCGTGGTCGTCTGCCCCGGCAAACCCCCCTGAAAACAGGCCGGTTAGCCGGATGGGACGACCGGTGTCGGTCCGCGACGCTCTTCCGCATGATGAAAGCCAAGCGAGCCAAACGAGCCAGGCGAGTCAAACGAAACGTCATGGTGGTCGCCGCGTCCGCCGCGATTCTCGGTCCTGCCGTTCCCCTTACCGCCACCGCCTCAACTCCCGTCTCCGCCAAGCCTCTTGAGTGGGTGAAGTGCGAGGGGAGCGGGCTCGACCCCCGGCAGGAGTGCGCGACCGTCGACGTACCGATGGACTACTCCGATCCCGGTGGCAAGAAGATCGGCATCGCCGTCTCCCGTATCCCCAGCGAGAAGCCGGCCGTACGTCGCGGGGCCTTACTGCTGATCGCCGGGGGGCCCGGCGGTGGCAGCCTCGACGAGATCTCCGGGAAGGGGCAGCAGCTGCCGCAGGAGGTACGGAACGCGTACGACCTGATCGGGTTCGACCCGCGCGGGGTCGGCCGCTCCGTTCCGGTCAGTTGCGGGCTGGATCGCGGTGACCTGGTCAGGTCCGAGTACTTTCCCTGGCCCGCCCCGGACGGGTCCGTCACCGAGAACATGGCCACCGCCCGGCGGACGGCCGATGCCTGCGAGCGCAACGGCGGCGAGTTGATGCGGCACATCAGCACCGCCGACAACGCTCGCGACATCGACCGCGTCCGGGCGGCGCTCGGCGAGCGGAAGCTGTCCGCGTGGGGTCTCTCGTACGGGTCGTATGTCGGCGCCGTCTACGCTCAGTTGTTCCCGCACCGCACCGACCGCTTCGTGCTGGACAGCAACCTGGACGGGAACGGCGATCGCGTCAATGGCCAGGTCGGCCGTGCTTTGTGGGCGGGGTTCGAGGTCGGTGTCGAGGACGTCTTCCCGGAGTTCGCCAAGTGGGCCTCGAAGCCCGGGAACAAGTACCGGCTGGCTGATACGGCGGCCGAGGTGCGGCCGCTCTTCCTGCGGCTGGCCGTACGGCTCGACCGTGAGCCGATCCCGTGGCCGGACGCCGACACGGCCGAGCTGAACGGAAACGTGCTGCGCCAGGCCATGGTGGACGCGTTCTACGACCCCGACGGCTTCCCGGCCCTGGCCCAGTTGATCCTGGCCGCGCGGAAGGGCACTGTTCCGCCCGCGCCCGAGCCGCCCCCCGAGCCGCTCATGCAGAACGCTCTCGCCGTCACCCACGCCACCACCTGCAACGACAGTGACTGGCCCGAGTCAAGTGCCCAGTACCAGAAGGAAGTCGACCAGAGCCGGGCCAAGTATCCGCTGACCGCGGGAATGCCGAGGAACGCGACGACCTGCGCGGCCTGGCCCTACCCGCCGAAGCAGGAGCCGGTACGGATCACCGACCGGGGCCCGTCCACCATCCTGCTCGTGCAGAACGAGCGCGACCCGGCCACCCCGCTGAGCGGCGCCCGCAACCTCCGTGCCGCCCTCGGGAAGCGTGCCGTCATGGTGACCGTCGACTCCACCGGGCACGATGCCTATCTCGGCAACGGCAACGCGTGCGGGGACCGGACCGTCACCCGCTATCTGGCGACGGGCGAACGACCCGCCCGGGACACCTACTGTGGTCGGGCGAGCGGACGGGAGTAGCGTTTGAGCAATGGTCACGATGAAACCGACGTCGCAACCACACAAGATCATGATTTTGAGGCGTGCCTCGTGGGTGCTGTTCGCCATCGGCGTGCTGACCGTCGTCGCCCTCTTCGTACTGCTGCCCGACAGCATGCAGGACGTTTTCACGGACGGGTCCCGCGACGGGCGGGCGCGTGAGCAGCAGGCGGCGGGCAGCGAACTGGCAGTGGTCATCACCGCGATCTCGGGGCTGGTCTCTGCCATCGGCGGCGCGTGCGGAGGGGTGGCGGCGATCATGCTCGCGCGGCGCGGCCAGCAGCCACCGGCGCCCGCGCCTGCGCCGCCTGAGTCAGGCAGCCCGCCCGAGTAACGCCTCAGTACCGCGCCCCTGTTGGGGCGCGAACGGGCCCCGGCGGGGAAGGCGAACCGGTACCGCCTGACTCCCTCCTGCCGCGACTGACGCCGCCCTGGCGGCCGTCTACGGCCCAGCCGCCGGACGGCCGTCTACCAGCCCCTACCGGCCCAAGAAGACCGGATTCGTGAACGCCGCCAGCGCCCCCGGCAGGGGCCCGGCCGCCGCCTCGTGTCGCAGTTCCGCTCGTACGTACGCCGCGTACTGGGCCGTGGTACGCCACTCCACGGTCCCGGTGCCCGACACCGGCAGGACCGCGCTCGTGTGCAGCACGCCCTGGTCCGTGACGAAGCGGGCCCTGCAGCGGGGGGCGCCCGTGACTTCGAGGCGGACCGTGACCGGGTCGTCGCGGTCCACCCTCAACCGGCCGCCGATACCCGCGTGTTCGCCCTTGGGACCGGAGGCCGAGAAGGACACCGACACGGCCTTGGACTCGGCGACGTACGAGCGGCCGGCCCGCAGGCCCTCCTGGATCGCCTCGCGGGTCAGGTCGTCGGCGAGGACGACCGTCTGCGGGGTGCCGACCGGGTCGGGGTCGCGGTGGGCGTCGCTGTTGCCCATCGCCGGGATCCAGTCCCGGCCGTTCCGGCCGTCCCGGCCCTCCCTCACCGAAGCGACCAGCATGCTGTCCCAGTCGGCCAGCGACACCTCGTCGTCCGGGCCGTACGGGCCGTTCCACACCTCGACCACGTCCGCCTCGCCGAAGCCGAACTTCCAGTTGCAGCCGATGCAGGTGGCGTGCGGATGGGCGGGCACGACCAGACCGCCCGAGCGGCGGATCTCCCGCGCGTACTTGCCGAAGCGGTTGTCGCGGGCGCGGTAACGCCAGTCCACGAACGTCCCCGGGTCCGTGCCGAGCGCGACGACATGGCCGTTGCGGGTCGTGACCTCCTCGCCGAGCATGATCAGGAGGTCGTCACCGGCCTGGTCGGCCCAATGGGCGTGCGCGGCATGGGTGTTGTGCTCCGACGTGTTGATGAAGTCGAGCCCGGCGGCGCGTGCCAGCGCCGCGATCTCGGCGGGCGTGCGGCGGCCGTCCGAGTACCAGGAGTGCAGGTGGCAGTCCCCGCGGTACCAGGCGCGGCCGCGGCCCTTGGCCCGCGCGGGCGGGTACACCGGGTCGGGGGTCTCGCCGGGTTCGCCGTGGGTGAGCGTGATGGTGATCTCGTACGGGAGTCCCTGCGGGGCCACCGTGTACGGGCCGAGCGCGATGTACCAGGTGCCCTCGCGGACCGGGCCCGGGATGTAACCCGGCGTCGCGTCGTCGGCGCGGATGAAGAACTCCGTGCGCGCCCCGCCCGACCAGCCCCGGAAGCCCTTGCCGCCCAGTTCGGTGCCGCGCTGGTCGAAGATTCCGATGTCGAGCGCGTTGCCCGCGGTGCCCGCCGGGACGGAGGGCTTCTCGTAGGTGTACGCGACCTTGATCTCCCGTACGCCGGACGGGACTTCGACGGGCAGGTACACGAAGTCCGGCGAACCGGTGGGCAGGGTGCCGCGGACGGTCCTGGTCTCCGAACCGTCTCCGTCTCCGTCTCCGTTTCCGATTCCGTCTCCGTCGGCCGCGTCGGCGCCGCTCGCGAAAGTCACGCTTCCCAACGTAAGCGCGGCGGCGGCTCCCGTCACGAACAGGGCGCGTCTGCCGATGCCGTGGTCGTCCTCGCACATGTCTGCTGCTCCCGGGTGTCGTGAGTGGCATGGATGGTGCAGGGGGTGGTGCGTGGGTGGGTGGTGCGTGGGGTGGTGCACGGGTGGTTCGGAGGTGGCACGAACAACCCTGGTATTCAGCCGTGAACGGCGGTGCAAGGGAAGGGAAGCGGCACATGTCGACCCACAGGAGGGGCCCCAGCCGCGTAACACGGTGTAAAGGCCGGCGGCCGTATACGTGAAGGCCGTCACTGTCGTGGCTGATCAAAGCGATCGTATGCTCGAAGGATGACGACTTCCGCGACCTCTGGAACCGGGCCCACCGCGAACGCCATGCGGCGCGCGCTCAAACGCGCCCGCGACGGCGTCGCACTCGACGTCACCGAAGCCGCCGTGCTCCTCCAGGCGCGCGGCGACGACCTGGACGACCTCACCTCCTCCGCCGCCCGGGTGCGCGACGCGGGGCTGGCGGCGGCGGGCCGCGCCGGCGTCATCACGTACTCGAAGAGCGTCTTCATCCCGCTCACCCGGCTGTGCCGGGACAAATGCCACTACTGCACCTTCGTCACGGTCCCGGGCAAGCTGCGCCGGGCGGGCCACGGGATGTTCATGTCCCCGGACGAGGTCCTCGACATCGCCCGCAAGGGTGCCGCGCTGGGCTGCAAGGAAGCCCTGATCACCCTCGGCGACAAGCCGGAGGACCGCTGGCCCGAGGCGCGGGAATGGCTGGACGCGCACGGCTACGACGACACGATCGCGTACGTACGGGCCATCTCGATCCGCATCCTGGAGGAGACGGGCCTGCTGCCCCACCTCAACCCGGGCGTCATGTCGTGGACCGACTTCCAGCGGCTCAAGCCGGTCGCGCCGAGCATGGGCATGATGCTGGAGACGACCGCCACCCGGCTGTGGAGCGAGCCGGGCGGGCCGCACTACGGGTCGCCCGACAAGGAGCCGGCGGTCCGGCTGCGGGTCCTGGAGGACGCGGGCCGCTCCTCCGTCCCCTTCACCAGCGGGCTGCTGATCGGGATCGGGGAGACGTACGAGGAGCGCGCGGACTCGCTGTTCGCGCTGCGCCGGATCTCCCGGGCGTACCACGGCATCCAGGAGCTGATCATCCAGAACTTCCGCGCCAAGCCGGACACGGCGATGCGCGGGATGCCGGATGCGGAACTCGACGAACTGGTCGCGACCATCGCCGTGGCCCGGCACATCATGGGCCCCGCGGCCTGCCTCCAGGCACCGCCGAATCTCGTCGACAGCGAGTACGGGCGGCTGATCGGCGCCGGTATCGACGACTGGGGCGGGGTGTCGCCGCTGACCATCGACCACGTCAACCCCGAGCGCCCCTGGCCGCAGATCGACCTCCTGCGCGACCAGTCGGCGGAGGCGGGCTTCGAACTGCGCGAACGGCTGTGTGTGTACCCGGAGTTCGTGCAGCGGGGCGAGCCGTGGCTGGACCCGCGGCTGCTCCCGCACGTACGGGCGCTGGCCGACCCGGAGACGGGCCTCGCCCTGCCGGACGCGGTGGTCGAGGGGCACGCCTGGCAGGAGCCCGAGGAGGCGTTCACGTCCTCGGGGCGTACGGATCTGCACCACACCATCGACACCGAGGGGCGTACCGGCGACCGGCGCGAGGACTTCGACCTCGTCTACGGCGACTGGGAGTCGCTGCGGGAGGCGGCGGCGCCCGGCATGGTGCCGTCGAGGATCGACACGGACGTACGGGCCGCGCTGGCCGTGGCCGCCGACGACCCGACGAAGCTCACCGACGACGAGGCGCTGGCGCTGCTGCACGCGGACGGGCCGGCACTGGACGCGCTGTGCCGTATCGCGGACGACGTCCGCAAGTCGATGGTCGGCGACGACGTCACGTACATCGTCACGCGGAACATCAACTTCACCAACGTCTGCTACACCGGCTGCCGTTTCTGCGCCTTCGCGCAGCGCCGCACGGACGCCGACGCGTACACGCTCTCGCTGGACCAGGTCTCGGACCGGGCCCGGCAGGCCTGGGACCTGGGCGCGGTCGAGGTCTGCATGCAGGGCGGGATCCACCCGGACCTGCCCGGGACGGCGTACTTCGACATCGCGCGCGCGGTGAAGGAGAAGGTGCCCGGGATGCACGTCCACGCCTTCTCGCCGATGGAGGTCGTGAACGGCGCGACGCGTACCGGGATGTCCATCCGCGAGTGGCTGACGGCCGCGAAGGAGGCGGGTCTCGACTCGATCCCCGGCACGGCGGCGGAGATCCTGGACGACGAGGTCCGCTGGATCCTGACCAAGGGCAAGCTGCCCACGGCGACCTGGATCGAGGTCATCACGACCGCGCACGAGCTGGGCATCCGCTCCTCCTCGACCATGATGTACGGGCATGTGGACCAGCCCCGGCACTGGCTCGGCCACTTCCGCACGCTGGCCCGCATCCAGCAACAGACGGGCGGCTTCACGGAGTTCGTGACGCTGCCGTTCATCCACACGAACGCGCCGGTGTACCTGGCGGGGATCGCCCGGCCGGGCCCGACGAACCGCGAGAACCGCGCGGTGATGGCGATGGCCCGCCTCCTCCTGCACCCGTACATCCCCAACATCCAGACCAGTTGGGTGAAGCTGGGCACGGAGGGCGCGGCGGAGATGCTCCGCTCGGGCGCCAACGACCTCGGCGGGACGCTGATGGAGGAGACCATCTCCCGTATGGCGGGGTCGAGTTACGGCTCGTACAAGTCCGTCAAGGACCTGATCGCGGTGGCGGAGGCGGCGGGGCGTCCGGCGAAGCCGCGGACCACGCTGTACGGCGAGGTGCCGGAGGAGCGGCAGCTCGCGGCGGCGGCCTCGGACGGGCATCTGCCGGAGCTGCTGCCGGTGCTGGAGTGAGAGGGCAGGGGGAGTGAGAGTGATGGCGGGGGCGCCCTCCGGCCCCGGATCGGTCGGCGAATCGACGGACCTCGTCGGAGTAGGATGATCCGACCCTCCGACGGGGTGAACCAGAGCTGAGGAGATGCGTGTCCGTGCCTGCCCGACGGCTTCCCTCGTGGGTCTGGGTCACCGGTCTGACCGTGCTGGCTCTGGTGGCGGTGGCCGCGCTGGCGGTCAAGGCCGACCAGGGTCCGCAGCCGACCGCCTCGTCACGGACCGACCGGTCCGCGTCGCCGAGCGCCAAGCCCTCCGCCTCGCCCCGGGAGTCCGAGCCGGTCGCGGTACCGGACGGTTCCGGTACGGGACGGCGCATCGTCTACTCCCTCAACCAGCGCCGGGTATGGCTGGTCGACGCGAGCGACGCGCCCCTGCGCACCTTCACGGTGTGGCCGGGGACGGTGAGCCCGGGGCTCGGCTCATACACGGTCGGCACCCGGCGCGAGGCCGCCACGGGCAGCGACGGCGTGGAGATCGAGAACATCGTCTACTTCACCGTCGCCTCCGGCATCAACATCGCCTTCTCCAACGCCGTGGACGGTTCGTCTCCGCCGCCGCCCGAGTCGGGGGTGCAGACCGGTGGGGTTCGCATGCGGGCGGCCGACGGGGATGCGGTGTGGAAGTTCGGCACCGAGGGGACGACGGTCGCGGTGGTCGGGTAGCGGGTCGGCGGCGGCGGATAACCGCTTTCCGGGTGGGGCGACGGCATGCCAGGGTCGGCGGGTGCGTACTTCCCGATGCGGTCTGCTGCGCTGGCAGTTCGACCTGACGTGGTCCCTTTTCGACTACCACCTGGAGAGGCTCGAACCCGAGGACTTCCTCTGGGAGCCGACGCCCGACTGCTGCTGGACGGTACGTCCCGACGCTGACGGCGCGTGGGTACCGGACTGGGCGGAGACCGAGCCCGACCCTGTCCCGGTTCCCACGATCGGCTGGCTGAGCTGGCACATCGGCTGGTGGTGGGGTACGACCATCGACCACGCGCGGGGCCGAACACCTCGGGACCGGACCGAGTTCACCTGGCCGGGCGACGGGAAGGCGGCCATCGAGTGGCTGCGCGGCCTGCGCACGGACTGGCTGGCGGTCCTGGACGAACTGACCGAGGCCGACCTGGACGAGACCGCCCCGTTCCCATGGCAGAACGACCCGGAGCACACGAAGGCCCACATGGCCGCCTGGGTGAACGCGGAACTCATGAAGAACGCCACCGAGATCGGCCAACTCCGCCTGCTCCGGGCGGCGGCGACTGCCGCAGAGTAATAGGAAGGTAGGCGAACCGGTCCCGGGTTGTTCAGGCCGCCGGGCCCGTGTCCGCGGTGTCCTCCCGGACGCAGGCGTCGAGGAGGCCGGGGAAGCGGGTGTCGAGGTCGTCGCGTCGCAGGGTGTTCATGCGAGAGGTGCCGACGTAGTACTGGCGGATGATTCCGGCCTCGCGCAGGACGTTGAAGTGATGGGTCGCGGTGGAGCGGGCCACGGGCAGGTCGAACTTTCCGCAGCTGATGTCCTCCGGGGCGCGGTACAGCTGGGCGGCGATGCTGCGGCGCACCGGATCGACGAGCGCTTCCAGGACCGTGCCGGCGGACCCGCCCGGTGAGCCTGCCTCCTGGCCTACTTGCCGAAATACGCGTCGTACACCGACACCGACGACCTGTTGCCCTGCTTGTCGGTGATGTCGGCTCGGAGGGATACGGACTTGTCCTCGGCCGGGTTCCTGATCGTGATGCGGCCGTCCTTCACCGGGGTCCTCTGCCAGGTGGCGCCCCGGTCGTAGGAGACGTACACGGCCAGTGACCTGAGGTTGCCGTCCGCCGCCGCGCCCTGGACGGTCACCGGCACCGAGGTCGTCCGGCCGGCGGGGGCGTGACCCGTCAGGTCGGTCTTCGCGCCGAAACGGACCGTGGAGACGGGGAGTCGAGTGCGGTCGGCGGTCTTCTCCGAGCGGAACGTCCAGCTCGCGTCGACCCGGGTGGAGGTGGCGCCGATGGCGGGGGCTCGGCGGACGGAGGTCGTCAGGCGGTAGTCGGCGGGGTCGGACGGGACGGTGAAGCCGTCGCCGTTGCCGTCGAGGCGGTCGGAGCTCTCCGCGAGTTCGGTGCCGTTGCGGTACAGGGTCGTCCTGACCGAGGAGTAGGTGGTCCGCCCCGCGTGGCCGTCGCCGTCCGCGTGCAGTGGCAGGTCGCCGGTGATCGTGTCGCCGTCGCGGAAGACGCCGTCGGCGGCGGCCAGGCGCGGACCGAGCACGCCGGAGTTGAAGCGCACCTCGTAGGCGGCGCCGCCCTTGAAGGCACGCGGCTCGTCGAAGCGGTAGCGCGACTCGGTGGGCAGGGAACCCTCCTCGTCCGGGGCGCCGTACTGCTCGAAGTCCACCTCCCACTTGGCGTTGTCCAGCGCGGAGAGGTGCAGTGTGCGGGTGCGCGGGAGCTTCTGCGGGGTGGGGATCATGGAGATGCCGCCGAGTTCCGGGAAGTAGCCCGCCGCGCCGAGACCGCCCTGCTTGCCCGCCGCCGACGCGCCCATGCCGACCTTCACCGTGGCGAGGTCGGCGGGCTTGAGGTGCTTGCGGTAGCCGGTCGCCAGTTTCCTGGTGTTGCCGCCCAGCATGACGTCGTACTCGGTGTCGGCGCCCTTCTTCCACACGCCGAGCCACTGCTGGTTCAGGACGCCGGTGGTGACCTCCGGACCCAGGTGGGCGGTGCGCAGTCCGTCGAACGAGTCGACCTGCACGCCTGTTTCGATGTTGTGGCGCTCACCCGCGTACCAGTACCGAGGCGCCACCCATACCTGCTTCGCCCCGCTGTCCGGCACCGTGATGTCGACGGGCTTCGCGGTGCGCGCGTCGACGGTCACCGTCATGTCGCGGTCGACCTCCAGCTTCGGCTGGACCAGCCAGTCGGTGCCCGCCCGGGAGTCCGCGGGGTCCTCGGAGATGGTCGTGTCGAAGAGGTAGGTGCCCTTCGGGAGGCGGGCCTCGACCGTGCCGGAGGGGTCGTACGGTTCCTGGAAGTGGCCGCCGTCGGGGATGTCCAGGCTCTGCAGGACCGACCTGTAGTCCGGCGTCGGGTGCCCGTCCCGGCCCACGAACCTCAGCGTCACGTCGTACGCCTCGGCCTCCCGCCGCACCACCGCGGCCGTACGCACGCTCTGGCCGCCGCCGGTCGCGGTCACGTAGGCGGAGTACACGCCGTCCAGCGTCCCGCCGAGCTTCGTGTTCGCGGTCAGGTCCACCGAGGCCTTCCCGCCGGCCGGCACGGTCACGGTCTTCGCCCCGAGCGCGAAGAAGCCGTCGGGGGCGGGCTCGCCCTTCGGACCGGCCGCCGTCACGGCGAGGTCGAGCGTGACGTCCGCCGTACCGAGATTCCGGTACGTGATCTCCTTGGCGACCGGGGTGTCGTCGGTGTGCGGCCACCGCTGGACGCCGAAGTTCACCGACACCGGGTCGGCGACCACCGTCTGCGCGAGGGCCCGGTCCACGGCGACCCGGCCCGAACCCTGCTGGTACGGCGTGTGGTCGGCGCCGCCGGTCGCCGAGGCGGTCAGCGCGCCCTTGAGTTCGGCGTACGTCCACTGCGGGTGCCGCTGCTTCAGGATCGCGGCGGCGCCCGCCACGTGCGGGGCCGCCATCGACGTACCGGGGATCGTCAGATAGCCCTCCGGGTTCTGGCCGACCTCCTTCTCGATGACGCTGCCAGGTGCCGCGGCGGCCGTGATGTCCACGCCGGGTGCGGTGACGTCCGGCTTGATGCCGCCGTCGCCGACGCGCGGGCCCCGGCCGGAGAAGTCGGCGAGCCTGTCGTCGCCGTCCACCGCGCCGACGGTGAGCGCGGCCTCCGCGCTGCCGGGGGAGTCGATGCTCTGCTCGCGGTCGCCGGAGTTGCCCGCCGCCACGGCGAAGAGGACGCCCTTCTCGGTGGAGAGCTTGTTGACGGCCGCTTCCAACGGGTCCACGCCGGGGGTGTCGTCGCCGCCAAGGCTGAGGTTCACGATGTCGGCGCCCTGTCCCACGGCCCATTCGATGCCCGCGAGGACGCCGGAGTCGTCGCCGGAACCCTCGTCGTCGAGCACCTTGCCGTTGAGGAGCGCGGCACCGGGGGCGACGCCTTTGTACGCGCCGTTCGAGCGGGCGCCCGTGCCCGCCGCGATGGACGCGACATGCGTGCCGTGGCCGAAGCGGTCGGCCGCGTCGGGGGACGGCGTGAAGTTCTTCTCGGCGACGACCTGGTCCTTGAGGTCGGGGTGGCTCGCGTCGACTCCCGTGTCCAGTACGGCGATCCGGACGCCCTTGCCGTCGTAGCCGGACGCCCACGCCTTGGGTGCGCCGATCTGCGGGACGGAATTGTCGAGGCTGGCCTTGCGGACTCCGTCGAGCCACACGTGGGCGATTCCGGAGGCGGCCCGCGCACTACCGGTCCTTGCGGTGCCGCCGGGTGTGTCGGTGACCGCGGCCCACAGGTCGGCGGGGTCCCGGGTGGTGACGGCCTCGGCATTCAGGGATTTCAGCGTCCGGCGGACCTCGGTGCCGTCCGCACCGCCTACGTCCGACTTCGCGGCCCCGGCCGCCGCGCCCTGGTAGCCGACGATCACCTTCAGGCCCCGCTTGTGGGAGGCGCGGACCGCCTTCCCGGTCAGCTCGGTGATGTCGAAGAGCCGCCGGTCGAGCCTGCCGGTGGCGATCAGGCGCTGCGCGTCGGCGGGGACGACGAGGGTATGGCCGCCCTCGACCCTGAGCGTGCGGACCGCGATGTGCTCACGGCCCGCGGCACGCTCGACGCCGGTGACCCGGCCCTTCTCGTCCACGGCGACCCGGTCACCGGTGAGGAGGGTGACGCGGTGCGCGACCGGGGCCTTCGTGGCCGCGCGGTCTGCGGCTTCGGCCCCGGTCCCGGTCCTGGTCCCGGCGCCGGTGGACATGTCCGCCGGCGCCAGGCCGGTCGTGCCCGCCGACGCCGGGCCCGTCATGCCCGCCGTCAGCGCGACCGCGGCCGCCGCGGCGACCGTGGCCGCGTACGCCCTCTTCGTCCGTCTGTTCACGTCTCCCCCTGGGGATGACAGCAGCTCCCCGCGAACTCGGCTCGCGGGGACGGTAGTTGGTGCCACCCAAGGGACGCGAGAGGTCAGGAGGAGAGTTGAGTTCCGGGGAAGAAGTCCCTCGCGGGTACCGCTCGGGACAGGTCGGCGGTACCCGGGACGGACCGGATCGCGGCCCTCTCCGTCCGAAGACGGATGGCCGGAAGTACCACTCCGCCTGAGAACTGGGGCGGTCCACCTCCACCGGTGGCGCCCCGCAACCGGCTCAGGGAACCAGCTGAGCGGAGAACGCGACGAACTCGGCCCACGAGGCATCCGCGAACGTGAGCCGCGGGCCCTGCTTGTCCTTGGAGTCGCGTACGTGGATGGTGGCGGCGGGCGTGGCTATCGCGACCTCGACGCAGTCCGGCCCCTCGTTGCTGCTGTAGCTGCTCTTGAACCAATCAAGGGCGGTCATGTCTCTCCCAGTGCCTTCTCGATGAGGGTCAGTGACTCCCGGGGAGTGAGAGCCTGGGATCGGATGATCCCATAGCGCAGTTCAAGGGGTTGTACCTCTCTGGGATCGCTGACCAGGCGGTTGTACGTCTGTCCCTCCTCGTGGGCCACCGTGTTGCCGTCCTGGAGCTTCAGCAGACGGATCGGTCCGCCCATACCCGCGTGGTCGTCACGATCCGTGGGCATCACCTGAATCTCGACGTGCCTCAACTTCCCGATTTCCAAAAGACGTTCGAGTTGCTGACGCAGCACCATTTTGCCCCCGAGAGGCCGTCGTAGCGTTGCCTCTTCCTGGACGAAAGTGAGCGTCGGCCGTGGAATGTGCTCGAAGATGCTCTGGCGTGCCATACGAGCGCTGACGTGCCGGTCGATTTCGTCCTCCGTGTACGAGGGGCGCCGCATCGTGTAAAGGGACCGTGCGTACTCCTCGGTCTGCAACAGCCCATGCACGTAGTGGTTGGAGTACGCGCCCAACTCGACCGCCTCGTCCTCCAGCTTCGCCAGATCCCGCACCTTCTTCGGGTAGCGGGCCTCCTCCACGTCCTTCTTCATTGCGGAGAGCTTCCCGCCCGCGTCGAGCACCTCGTCGGCCTTCTCCAGGAACTCCGGTTTGGGTACCCGCCGTCCCCGTTCCACCGACGAGACCATCTCCTCGCCGTACCCGATCGCGGCCCCGAACTCCGACTGCCGCATCCCGGCGGCCTCCCGCCACGCCTTGATCTGGCGTCCGACCGCCTTGAGTACGGCAGTCGCCTCCTCGTCCTCCACACCGCCCACCTTCCGAATCCCGCCTCGCGCGTACGGACCGGACGACCCCGGAACGTATCCGGACAGTCGCGCTCCGTACCGACGTCAGTGCTGTTCAGGGTAGACAGAAGTGACCACGCTGAGTGATGTGAACCGAGAAACCACTCAAGCCGCCGTCCCTGCGCTGCACTTCACGCTGCTGTTGTCCGCGACGCGCAGGGGCGCGCGCCTCGCCCGCTTGCTCACGGAGCGTCAACTCGCCGACTGGGGAGTGGCGTCCGAAGCAGCCGAGCACGTCGTCGCCGAACTCGCCTCGAACGCCGTGCTCCACGGCCGTGTCCCCGGGCGGGACTTCCGGCTGACGCTCCGCCTGGACGCGGTCGGCGTGCTGCGCATCGAGGTGACCGACGCCCGAGGCGACCGGCTCCCACATACCCACGACCCGGTCGGTGACTACGCGGAGTCGGGGCGCGGGCTGTTGCTCGTGGCGGCGTATGCGGACCGGTGGGGTGTGGTGGACGGGCCGGGGCCCGGTTGCAAGACGGTGTGGGCCGAACTGGCACCGGAACGTGGAACGGCGTGACCCGGTCGTGCCCGACGCCAAAGAAGAAAGAACCAGGGAAAGAACCAAACCCCACCCAACCCAGCCCGTCATCCACCGCAGCCCTGGTCACTCGGTCGGGTGATCGCAGCCGATTCAGCTGGCGCGAAGGCGAATTGGTCAGGCAGCGTCTGCTCCGACAAACAACCGCAAACGTGAAACGGCCCCCGCCGGGACTGCGAATCCCGAACGAGGGCCTCACCACCTAGGAAGCTGAACCTTCCCGATGACTGATCAGCACTTTAGCGCGCACTCGCGCGCCCGGACCGGCCATTCCCACCAAGGAGTGGACCACGTCGACGAACACCACGACGAGCAGTTCACCGTGGTCGGAAACCACCTCGCCCAGCACCCCGAACTGTCCCTGACAGCCATCGGTCTGGGCGTCCACATCCAGTCGCTCCCGACCGGAGCCGTGGTCAGCATCAAGGCTCTGGCGGCGAAGTTCCGCGAGGGCGAGACGAGGATCGCCTCCGCCCTGCGGGAGTTGGAGGAGCACGGCTACCTGGCCCGCACCAAGGAGCGCATTTCAGCGGGCCGGATCGTGACGCGCACGATCTCGTACAACAAGCCCCGGACGCGTACGGCCCCGCTGCCGCCGAAGCCTCACAGCGAACCGCCCCCGCCCCCGCCTCCGGTCCCGGTCCCGGTCCCGGTCCCGGATTCGGCCCCCGTCGTGCCGACACAGAAGCCCGCTGCCCCGCCGCAGGCCCCCGACTTTCCTGCTCTCCTCGACCTCCCTGATCTCCCCACCCACCGCACCGCCCGAGACGTCCTGGCAGGCCTCCGCACCTACGACCCCTGCCTCCACCTCACCGAGCGCGACGTCCGCGGCCTCACCCCCGCGGTGGCCGCCTGGCTGGAACGAGGGGTCGCCCCCGACGACGTACAGCGAACTCTCTCGGCAGGGCTGCCGCGGGAGGGCGTACGCCACCCGGCCGGCTTCCTGGCCAAGCGACTTACGAACCTCCTGCCCCCACCCCTCCCCACCCGGCCGGAGGCAGCCCGGCCCGACCCGCTCCAGAACTGCGACGGCTGCGACCGGGCGTTCCGGGCCCCGCGCCCAGGCCGTTGCCGGGGCTGCCGAGCGGACCTTTCGGCCCGAGTGACAGCGGCCTGACGAACAGCGGCCTGACGAACAACGGCCAGGTCCTACCGGGCGAGCGTGGCCAGTGCGTTCGCCACCGGTGTCGGGTCCAGTGGGCCGATGTGCGGGGCGGTGGGGAAGTCATGGACGCGGAAGGGATTGTGGGGCGTCCGTGCGTCGGCCTCCGCGATCATCCGGTCCTGGAGCTTCGTGGCGATCGTCCGGTCGTCGCCGAAGCGGAGATACGTGCGGGGCAGCCGTCCCCAGGTATCCGCCCTGCCGACGGCCCGCCCCGCGTAGGCCGTGGTCGACTCGTCCGTCTGCATGCTGCCGAGCCGCTGCCGGAACGCGTTGTCCGGATAGCCCGCGCACATCATCTCCCGTAGCGCCTTGAGGTCCTTGGCGTCGCCCGTGCGGGGATTGAGCCGCATCACACCGAGCTGTTCCGGGTCCCCGATGATCTGGTCGAACGGTATGAGCGCGTTCTCGTTCTCCGGCGCCGCGGTGCAGGCGTCGGGGGTCGGCAGGGTGGGGCTGGGGCAGAAGGCCGCCATGTAGCAGATGTGGTGGAGCAGTTCCGGTACGGCGTCGCCGACCCGGCTCACGGTGGCACCGCCCAGGCTGTGGCCGACCAGGACCACGGGGCCGTGCTTCGCCGCGCGGCGCACGATGCGCGTCACGTGTTTCTCGTAGTCGTCCAGGGAGAGGGCGGCGACGGGTGAGGGCTCGGTCGCCATGGCCGCCAGGTCCTGCCTCTGGTACGACTCCGGCACGAACGCCTGCGAGCCGTGCAACGGCAGATCCACCGCGACGACGCGATGCCCGAGCAGGGTCAACTCCTGCGCGACGGGCAGCCAATAGGCCCCCGCACTGTGCGTGCCGTGGACCAGTACGTACGTACACGGTCCTCTGCCGCGCCGGCCGCCGCCCCGGCTGAGGTCCCGGCCGGCGTCCCGCCCGGGCGTGGGCACGGACGCGTGGTCGTCCGATGTCTCGCGAACCCCGCTCAGCGCTAGCGACGTCGGCCCAAGCACTGCGTAGGACGCGCAAAGCGACCGGTGGCGGCTCACCC